>CAZPPV010000001.1:0-20133 GCA_964588565.1 uncultured Candidatus Saccharibacteria bacterium
CTGAGGCTGCAAGACCTGTACAAATAGTAGAAACGTCAGGTTTGATATGGTTCATCGTGTCATATATTGCCATTGCGGAGGTTACAGACCCACCAGGTGAGTTTATATATAGTTTGATGTCTTTTTTTGGATCCTCTGATTCTAGAAAAAGTAATTGTGCTATTATATTGTTTGCCACATGGTCGTCTATTTGTCCTCCTAGAAATATGATTCTTTCTTTAAGTAGCCTAGAATAAATGTCATATGCACGTTCTCCAAATTGTGATTTTTCAATAACTGTTGGTATTAACATAATTGTAGATTAAAAATTAAAAATAATGAATTAAAGATATTATAACATAGTTGTTTATAGTTCATGTTGATAACCTGATAGACGTTCGAAGTATAGTAGGTTTGATGCTTTTTATCTCTCTAAAAGTTTAAACACCTCTTCGTTTATAAGTATTGTCTCAACATAAGTGCGTACTCTTTCGGGGTCTGCGTCTTTGTATTGTTCAAGAAGATATGATATTTGCTTGTCCATCTCTTTTTTTGGTGCAGTTATTTTTTCGTCTACTGCGATTTTATTTAGGGTAAGTTGAAACTTAGCTCTTTTTACGGCATCAGTGCGCCACTCCTTTCTCATATCTTCCTCTGTTTTTTTTATATGTTTTAAGTATTCTTCGAATGTTCCACCACTACGAGTCACGTCATCTTTGAATTGAGATACCATTTTATCAAGTTCACTCTCTATTATTATGTTTGGAATTATTGTTTTTACTTCTTTTGTTATTTCATCTATCATCTCACCCCTTTTTTTATCTTTTGCTTTTCTTTCTTTCTCTTCTATGATATTTTTCTTCAGTTTTTCTTTAAAATCAGAAACATTTTTAAAGTCTCCTAATGTTTTAACAAAATTATCATCAAAATCTGGAAGATTATCTTTTTTGGTATCTTCCACTTTTTTACTTCCTGTTTTATTTGTACGCATTTTGCGTATTTCCTCTATTGTGTTGTCAATCTCTTTTTCTGTTACAGTAATCTCATCTTTTTTTGCTGTTATTTTTTTTGCAATTGTTTTGAAGTCTGGAAGTTCTATTTTTGGCATCACAGCAATAGTTGCTTTGAATTCAAGTGGGTTGCCTTTTGCAAGTTTTGTTATAGAAATACTCGGTCTTCCTATTGTATCTATTTTTTTATCTACTATAATCTTTGGAAGTTCTTCCCTAAGTGTTATTTCCGCTGTTTCTTCTAAAACAGCTCCATCTCCAACTTTTTGAATTAAAACGTTTTCAGGTATATGTCCTTTTCTAAATCCTGCAATCTCCATATTTTTTGAAATATTTTTGAGTGCAGTTGGTCTGTGTTTTTCAAATATTTCTTGCGAGATAGAACCGGTTATTTCTACTTCTCCATTTGTAAGCTCTTTTATTTCTGTTTGAATCATATTTTAATGTGTTAAGTATTATATATATTGTACACGCTATACCAATAAGAATATTGGTATAGCTGATGCAAGTTAGCATATACTATTATTGGTTTTTGGTCAAAGTGTATTATTTGCAAATAAAAATCTACCTAACAGACATTATTTGTCCATGATAGGTAGATTTTTATTGTTCTCTTGCGTTTTTTTATTATTTCCCTAGCTCAGAGTTTATTTTACCAAGATCTACATCAATATTTTTAAAATTTGTATTATTCAGGTCCTTTTGTATGTCATTTATTTTATCAGAAGTACCTTGTTTTTCAATTGATTTCACTATATTGTTTGTACTACTTTGTATTTCTTTTGGAGTTTGCACTTGCTCGGTTGGTGCTGGTTCATGGCTAGAGCGAGTTTCAATATAATATATACCACCTATAACAAGTAGTACTACTATTATTATTATCCCTATGATTGCTCCTGTTGATTTTTCTTCAACCCCCTCTGTTTGCGTTGGAGATTGCTCCGCTGTATGGTTTTCTGTATTATTTGTTTCTTTTTCTTCCATATTTTTATATTATTAGTTATTAATACTTTTTATTTGCACTAATTATTACTTTGGGTTTTGTTCGTGGTAGTAGATGAACTTGTATTTGTTTCAGTGTTGTCTTTGCTGGTTGTATCAGTATTAGATGGAGGATTATTTTCAATCTCAGCTCTCAGCTCTACTACTGACTCTACTATAGATTTATGGGATGCACGAATAACATTAATAGTGTCTTCTATTGATGCCCGTACGCTCTTAAATGCTTCCCTTGGGTTTTGTGAATCTATCGCTGTTATTATCGCTTGTTTTGCTCCAGCTATTTTTATGCTTGATTCAGCTACTTCTTTTCTTGATTCAGCCAAGAGTTCCTTTGCTTTTGTAGTATTTACTCCTCTATTTGATAGTTTATCTATCCTGGACGCTATTCTATCTCCAAGTCTTTTGATTCTGTTTACCGCAGCATTAAGTCTTCTAGACATTCTTTCTGCATAAGCTGTGATTCTTTTTTTACGTATTTCACTTATCTTTTCTTTGAATGCAACTTTCCTTTTAGTTATATTTTCTTTTGTTTTTTCAACCCTGTCTTTTATATTTTGTATCTCTGCAGTGCGTTTTTCTTTAAATGTATCTCTTCTCTCTTTTATATTCTTTTTTTCAGCATCTATTTTGTTTTTAAGATTATTCTCTCTCTCTCTGATTTTTCCACCCATATTTTCAATATTTTTTCTAGTATTTTCAACTTTGTCTTTTATGTTTTGTGTTTCTGTTGCACGTTTTTCTTTAAGAGTATCTTCTCTTTTTCTAAAATCATCTCTCCTTTTGTTTAAGTTATTTTTGAAATTATCTTCTCTTTCTTTAAGCCTAAAATTGTTATTTTCAGCATTTTTTCTAGCATTTTCAATTCTGTCATTCATATTTCTCATTTCCATGTCATGTCTTTCTTTTAACGTGTTAATCATCCCTGTTCCCATTCCATGGCTCTCTCTTTCGTTGTCTGGTTTGTCTGCTGTAGAGCTTGCATTAGTCGCACTTGCTATGTTTATTGATACATTTGTATTAGTTGGTTGTTGCGACGCATTTGTTGTAGAATTATCTATTTCGTGTGCACTTGTGATTGATATACCCATAAACATAGTAAGCGTCGCGATCAAGAGTGTTTTTATTATTGTTTTCATTTGTTTTAGTTTTTTAATTATAAATAATAGAATATGTTGTGAAATTACCGACCGCACAAGCCAAATAAGATTTTTAGTAGTTCTTTAAGATAAGAAATACACCAAGCTGTAAGAATTCAAAAGTTTATAGCTCAACAATAAGTATATAAAAATCCACCTGACTATTCAATGAACAATCAGGTGGATAACTATATTTATAATTAATATGTTATAGATTTTGTTTACTACTTCTCATATTTTTCTTTATATAGTTTAATACTTCGGTTTATTGCGTCTTCCGCTGTACTTTTGTTGTCAAAACCTGTTATTTCTACATCTTTGTTCTGTATTTTTTTGTATGTTGAGTAAAAATGCTCCATTTCTTTGATAGTGTGTTTGTTTATGTCGTCTAGGTCTTTAACATCATCCCATCTTGGATCATTTACTGGTACGGCGATAACTTTATCGTCATTATCCCCACTGTCGATCATGTGCATAATCGCGATAGGGCGTACGTTCACCATTACCCCTGTATTCAAAGGATATGTTGTAAGTATTATCACATCAAGCGCATCACCATCATCCCACAGGGTTTGCGGTACGAAGCCATAATCAAATGGGAAGTCTTGCGCAGTGTGTGCCACACGGTCAAGTGCTATGATACCAGTCTCTTTATCTACCTCGTATTTATTTTTTGACCATTTACTTATTTCAACAATAACGTTTATTTCATTTGGTGTATTTTTACCAAATGGTATATCTTTCCATAGGTTCATGTTTTTTATATTTTAGTTTATAATAAGCAATTTTTATAATTGCATTTTTTTCATTCTAATTTAATTATAGCTTACAAGAGATAATTAGTACAACTTTTGGATAAAAAGTTCTCAAATTATATTAATCTATTTTCTGGACTGGTTCTTTATTTTTATTTTCTTTTTTTGGCGTATCTTTGTTACTTCCATTTGTTTTTATGTTTTCTTTTGTACTTTCTTCATCTACCAGTGGGCTATCTTTGCTCTTAATATCTATTTTCCAACCTGTAAGTTTCGCGGCAAGACGTACGTTTTGCCCTCCTTTTCCTATCGCTAATGACAATTGGTCTTCAGACACTTCAACAACAGCATGTTTATTTTCTTCTTCTATTCTTACACCCTCCACTTTCGCAGGGGACAGGGAATCTTCGATAAACTGGATTCCTTCTGGAGACCACTCTATGATGTCTATTTTTTCTCCACCAAGCTCACTCATTACAGTTGAAACCCTAACTCCTCTTTGACCAACACATGATCCAACTGGGTCTATATGGTCATCATTTGAAAATACTGCGATTTTTGAACGTGATCCAGCTTCACGGGCTATTGATTTTATTTCAACTACCCCACTTGCTATTTCTGGAGCCTCCATTTCAAATAGTTTTTCTACGAACTTTGGATGTGATCGTGAAAGTCGTAGGCTTATACCACGCGGAGTTTCTTCTACGGAATACAGGTATGCCCTTATTCTTTCTCCTTGTTTGTATCTTTCTCCTGGTATTTGTTCATCATAAGGAAGTATTCCAGTTGTCTTTTCTAGGTCAACAAAAATTGTACCCCTGTCTATTCTTTGTACTGTTCCATTTATTATATCTCCCTCTCTATCCTCAAACTCTTTCATTATGGATATTTTTTCTGCCTCTCTTATTTTTTGTATTATAACCTGTTTTGCTGTCTGTGCAGCAATTCTTCCGTAGTCGTCTTGTGATTCAAGAGGGAATTCTATTTCATCTTCAGGTTCGGCGCCCTTTTTTATTTTCCGCGCATCCTCAATTAAAATATGATGTTCAGAATTGAAACGTATTAGCTTTTCCTCTTCTTCGTTTTCTTTGCCATCATTATCTACCTCCTTCTTTTCTGTGATTTCTTTTTCTTCCATCTCCGCGTCGGTATCATCTTCAGGTTTCAACATTGATTTATCTACTACAATTTTTATTTGAGTAAACTCTGTTTTACCAGAATCTATATCAAATTTTGCACGTACAATTTGTCCTTTTTTGCCATAATCTTTTTTGTATGCCGCCGCAAGTGCTTGTTCTATTGCTTCAACAATCTTTTCTTTTGGTATTCCGCGCTCATCTTCAAGTTGCCCAAGTGCTGATTTTAATATTTTTAAATCCATCATAATATTTTAAAGTATTTTATTTTTGTAAAAATGTAAAAATAAAAGTCCGTTTCGCAACGGACTAATACTATATAAGTATACTACTTCTGATAAAAAAGTCAAATTTTTTATTTATATAAAAATGGGCTATTATGTTTATATAATAGCCCATTATTCTAACTTTTCGTTAGAGTAGAATTATAGAGATGTTGAAGATAGTATAATGCTACCTGTTAGCTTGTTAAAATTGTCAGGAATAATCATTTTCCTTCGATTTTTACCATCGCCATCCATTATCCATAATACAATATTGCTTTTGAATATATCGTTATTATTTGTTGAGAAAATTATCCGATTACTACCATCTGTTGCCCAGTAAGGATTACTTCCTTCGCCTACGTCAACTTTATCGCTTCCGTTTAGATTGGCGATAAAAAGGTGTGCGACATTTTCAACGTCTTTTACATATACAAGCTTCGTGTATTCCTCGTTTATAGAGAATATTCTATCATATCCAACTGATAGCATACCGGAAATGTAAACATCTTTTGCTACGAGAGTTTCATTACTAACAGTGTCAGTATTCACATCAACAGTGGTTTTCCAGATTTCCCCTGTTTTTATACTTAATGGATTAGGGGTACTAGAAATAGGAAGCCCTATTGTATTGTTATTTTTTATTCCCTTGATGAATAACACAGTAAGATTGTTGCTCATAACTCCACCAGGGCTACCAATCATTGGCGAAATCTCATTCGCACTGTCATTCGTGACTCGTACATAATTATAACTCCCATCGGTTTTGAGTAGCATTATATCACTTTGATCACCTTGTCCAATCGTAGTACACGTAACAGTAATAGCAACTAGATCAGCTGTTTTTGAAAAATCAAAAATTGAATATTGGTAGGTTGAGCATAGAGTATTGTTTCTTGTTCCAAAATTACCACCTATACCAACATTACTAGCGATCAAGCTCGAAAGTGAAAGTGACATAATGGTAGGGATGTTTTCTCCCTCAAACACAACACTCTTACCATCTCTGATTGGGATTGTTACCGATTGGTACGTATTGTAATGTCTCCATAGAATAGTTGTTTTGTCAGTCTCCATATTTGCAGAACAAAGTGCCTCAGTGCATGGGTATAGTAGTGTACCTTTTTCAATATAGGCATAATTACCCCACACGGGTAAACCTGAAATTTGTGCTTGTGAAGAAATGATGTCGTCGGCAGTAAAGCCAAACTTTACTTTACGTATCCACTCATTTACCACAAGTGGTTGCATGTAAGGAT
The DNA here is from genome assembly GCA_964588565.1 of uncultured Candidatus Saccharibacteria bacterium. GTDB lineage: Bacteria > Patescibacteriota > Minisyncoccia > Phycocordibacterales > UBA1539 > CAYSEK01. The sequence goes on from CAZPPV010000001.1 coordinate 6,541, forward strand.
TGAGTTTTGCTTGAATTGTCAACTTTTTCGAAGTTCCAGCTGGTATTTCAATGGTAATACTTTGGAAATATGCTTTTTCTCCACTTAAAATACCTGTACCGAGCACTTTATTTCCACTCATAATCTGAACATTTACAATATTTACAGAAAGACCACCTTTTATGCTTATCGAAGAAATCGTTACTTCTTGATTAACACCTGTAGGATTCTTTATGTTTATTGCTGTTCTTTTCATGTATTTTGTGTTTGTGCGTAGCATATCTGTTGGGACAGGTGAACTAGTACTCTTGGTTACTACCAGTTTGGTTATTGTGGGTGGTGGTGTAACAGTCGGGGTTATGGTAGGTGGTGGTGTAACAGTCGGGGTTTGTGTAGGTTGTGTTGATGGGTTTGACTGTTGTTGTGGTGATGGTGCGCCGCCGCCACCACTCCCGCAAGCTGTAATCAAAGTTAAAAGAAATGCAATAATACTAAAACGTATGATTGATTTTTTCATTATCTTATCCTCTGTATTATGTGGAAATGAAAGTAGTTTTTATTGCAAAGGCTACTATGTGGAAACTCATGACATTTCATAATCGCTTGTCAATGATCTTCATCTGTTTGAACATTACCTATTTAAATAGGTAATGTCAAAGGGGAAAAGATTTTAAGTTTAAACCTTGAAATCTTTTCCCCACAGTAAATATTTTATTATTTTGGTATAATTAAATCAGTAAATAATATTTTTAATTATGCTTGTAAAAGATGAACAACTAAAAGATTTTTTAATAGACTCTGGAATGGTTTCCAGAGATGATGTTTTGATTGCTAGTAAAAAAAGCAAGAAAAATAAAAAGTCTTTTAGTAATATTATAGTAAGCGATAATTACATATCGGAGGATGACCTACGAAGAACACAAGCTTATATTCTTGGGATACCTTTTGTTGATCTTAAGGGTCAAAAGTTGGAGAAAGATGTTTTGTCTATGATATCTGAGCCAATTGCACGTAAACACAATATTATAGCTTTCAAAAAAACACCTACTACACTTGAGGTTGCAATGCTTGATACACAAGACCTTGTCGCTATTGAATTTGTAAAGAAGAAAGTTGGATTACGGATACTTCCAAGGTTGACAGATAAAGAGTCTATGAAAAATGCTTTATTGCAGTATCAAAAAAGCTTAAAAGCAGAGTTTGGTGAGATAATTCAAAAAGAAGCTATATCGCTAAAGACGATTCCAGAAGATGGTGGGAATGAGTCAGAAAAAGATTTAAAAAAACTCGCAGAAGATTTACCTGTAGTTAAGATTGTTGATACTTTACTCAATCATGCAATTCTTCAAAATGCTTCTGATATACATATAGAGCCAATGGAAACACAAGTTATAATTAGGTATCGAATTGATGGAATACTTCACGATGCGATGACTTTGCCGAAAAGTGTTGCACCAGGAATTATTGCACGTATTAAGGTCCTTTCAAATTTAAAACTTGATGAAAAAAGACTTCCTCAAGATGGTAGGTTCAAAATAGAAACACCTGAACAAAAAGTATCATTTCGTGTGTCAACACTGCCTACTTATTATGGCGAAAAGACTGTAATGCGTTTACTTCGTGAGTCAGGGGGGAGTATTAGTTTGGAAGGGCTTGGTTTTCATGGTCGTGGACTTGAGCTTTTACATGAAGCAACTAGACAAAAAGTTGGTATGATATTAACAACAGGACCCACTGGTTCTGGTAAAACTACGACATTGTACACACTGCTCGACATTTTGAATACTCCAGAGGTAAACATATCGACAGTAGAAGACCCTATCGAGTATCAGATGCAGAGAATAAATCAAACTCAGGTAAAGTCCGAGATAGGGCTTACTTTTTCTTCTGGATTGAGGTCTCTTGTTAGGCAGGATCCAGATATTATTATGGTCGGGGAAATACGTGATACAGAAACGGCAACCCTAGCAGTAAATGCCGCACTTACTGGACATCTTGTTCTTTCAACACTACATACAAATTCAGCTGCTGGTGCAATGCCAAGACTGTCTGAGATGGACGTAGAGCCATTTTTAATTGTGTCAACAGTAAAGATTATTATAGGGCAACGTCTTGTTAGACGTTTATGTTCAAAGGGTAAAGAAAAATACATCTTATCAGCAGAAGAATTAAAAACTCTTGAGGATAATGTTGATATGGAAAGAGTGCTTAATTTTTTGAAAGAAGAAAAAATAGTAAAAGGTACTGATGATTGGAGTACTATTTCTTTATGTAAAGCGAAAAAAACTGATGAATGTGAGGACGGATACAAAGGAAGGATTGGCATTCATGAGATATTAAAGATTTCTCCTACAATAAATGAGCTTATAATAAAAGAATCAACTTCTGATAAAGTAGAAGAGCAAGCAAAAAAAGAAGGTATGATGACAATGATAGAAGATGGTATATTTAAAGCAGTGCAAGGTATAACTACAATAGAAGAAGTATTAAGAGTAATTAGTGAATAATTTAATTTATGCCAAAATTTAAGTATAAAATAAAAGACGAAACAGGGGTCAGGGAAGAGTTTTCTGAATCAAGTGATAAGTATGTCTTGATAGAAGAATTAAAAAAAGAAGGTAAAGAAGTTTTATCCGTTGAGCTGGTAAAAACTGGGGGGTTTAAGATAGATGCCATAAATAGGTTTCTTACAAAAGTAAAACTACAAGAAAAAATAGTTTTTTCTAGAAATTTGTCTGCAATGATAGAAGCAGGATTGCCAGCAGCAAGAGCATTGGGGATATTGAAGCGTCAAACAAAAAATATAAAATTTAAATATGTAATAGGAGAGTTGTTAGATAATATAAAAAAAGGTGGAAGTTTGAGTGAAGGTATGCACAGATTTTCAAAAATTTTCCCACCACTTTTTGTGTCAATGGTGCACGCAGGGGAAGAATCTGGAAGCCTTACAGAATCATTGAATGTTATAAGTCAACAACTTGAGAAAAGCTACTTATTGAGAAAAAAAGTAAAAGGCGCAATGATGTATCCTGCAATCGTTATTACAGCGATGCTTATAATTGCTATATTGATGCTCATATTTGTGGTGCCAACACTTACAAGTACTTTTAAAGATTTAGGTGTGAAACTTCCACTTAGTACCAGGATTGTAATAATTGTAAGTGATTTTTTGTCTGAGCATACTTTCATTGCAATATCATCAATTGTATCTTTTGTTTTTGCTTTTATGGTAGCTATGAGAACAAAGAGAGGTACTAGAATGTTTGAGTTTATTGTGCTTCACTTGCCTGTTGTTGGTAAGATATCTAAGCAGGTTAACTCAGCAAGAACAGCAAGAACCATGTCATCATTACTTTCAGCAGGAGTTGATATGGTTGAAGCGATATCAATAACTAGAGATGTTGTACAGAATTCTTACTACAAAGAGGTGTTAAAGAAAGCCGAGGGTGATGTACAAAAAGGTTTGCCTCTTTCAAGCGTCTTTATGGAGAGAGAAGATTTATATCCAATATTGGTTGGTGAAATGATGGAGGTTGGAGAAGAGACTGGTAAATTTTCAGATATGCTCATGCGGGTTGCAATATTTTATGAAGAGGAAGTTGATGTTGCAACAAAAAATATTTCTACGATTATAGAACCTGTTTTGATGGTTGTTATAGGTATTGGAGTTGGTTTTTTTGCACTATCGATGATAACACCAATGTATTCTCTATCTAGCGCAATATAAAATTTTTGATTAAATAGTAAATGTATAAACAATATACAATAGATAGAGGGTTTTCTTTAGTAGATGTGATTGTTGCATCTGCTCTGGTTTTAATCGTATTTGTTGGGATAGCAGGAGCTTTTAAGTCTATAATACAATTGTCTTATCACAACAAAGCAAAGCTTAGTGCGCTTTCTCTTATGAATGAACAGATGGAGTTTATTCGAAATTTCAAATATGACAGTATCGGTACAATAAATGGAATACCTTCTGGCCCTATACCACAAATAGAAAATATAACATTAAATGGTGTTGATTATACAAGGCGTGTGCTTATTAAGTATATTGATGCACCTCAAGATGGTTTGGGAATTAATGATACAAACGGTATTACGGCAGATTATAAAAAAGTTAAAATAGAGGTAAGCTGGAATTCTGATGGGGGTGTTAAAAAAGTATTTTCTGTATCAAACTTTGCTCCAAATGGAATTGAAACTCTTTCTGGTGGTGGAACGCTTGTAATTGATGTTATCAATTCACTTGGTGTACCTGTTGTTGGTGCCAATGTTCACATTGTAAACAATTCCCTCAACCCTATTGTCTCTGTAAATACTTTTACCAATATTGATGGTCAGGTTGTATTTCCTGGAAGTCCTGCAGGAAGTAGCTATGAAATAACTGTAACAAAAACAGGATATAGTACAGCAAAAACATACAACGTAAGTACAGCAAATCCAAATCCAAACCCTGGGGACTTGTCTGTGTTGAAAAGTAAAACTACAACCTCTACTTTCCAGATAGATTTATTAAGCTCAAAAACAGTTAAAACGTACGAAGAAATAAAATCGTTAGAATGGAAAGATACGTTTACCGATTCAACTAAAATATCAAAAACTGCAAGTACTACTGTTTCTTCTGGTTCTATTAAATTAGAACAAACCTTGGGCGTTTATGAGAGTTCTGGGTATGTGTATTCTATAAATATTAATCCTCAGTATCTGAATAAATGGCAGAAGATCTATTGGAACGATACGAATTCTGCGAATACAGATATCGTTTATAAGGTATATTATGATAATGGTGTAAACGCGTATACGATTATTCCAGATAGTGATTTAGTCGGTAATTCAACGGGATTTAACATTTCGCCGATAGATATTTCAGGATTGAGTATATCAAAGTATCCAAATATAAAGATAGTAGGTTTTTTAAGTACAGGAGATACATCTAAAACTCCATCAATACTTGATTGGAAAGCAACTTATTTAGAAGGACCTATTCCTTTGCCAAATCTTGTTTTTAGCATGACAGGAAGTAAAACAATAGGAACAGATAGTTCAGGTAATCCAATTTTTAAATATTCAAAAAATTTGCAAACAGATAGTTCTGGTGTATTAAATATAAATCCGCTTGAGTGGGATACATACGACATTACAGTAGATAACAGTTTGCTTGGGTTGGATATTGGGGAGTCTTGTGATCCGCAACCACTTTCTTTGGCACCTGGAGTTAGCACGACGACTAGTCTGTATTTTGTTTCGCATACTGGAAATTCTCTGTTAGTTGCAGTTAGAAATTCGTCAAATAAGTTGTTGAATGGAGTATCTGTACATTTGTATAAGACTGGTGTTAATAAAACACAGTTATCTTCTGCTTGCGGTCAAACTATATTTACAAACATATCCTCAGGAAGTATATCTAGTGGGGATTCTTATTCTATAGATTTATCTCTTACTGGATATACAAAAACAACAATAACAGGCGTTGGTGTGGCAGGTGCATCAAAAATAAATGTTGTTATTAATGATTAATTCATGAATTTAAAATATATACATCTAAAAAAAACAGGTATGACGTTGATAGAGATGTTAGTTACGTTGAGTATTTTTGTTGTTATTATGCTGGTGATAACATTTTCTCTGGCTTCATTTTATAGATATAACTCGTATGTAATGGAACAGGCTACAGCGATAGATAGTGCGAGAAGAGGTGTTGATAGCACAATAGATGATATAAGAGAGGCGACTTACTCAGATGAAGGAGCATTTCCAATAATAAGTGCGAATAAAGATAGTTTCTCTTTTTATAGTGATATAAATAAAGATAATAATATAGAAAAAGTACGTTTATTTCTTAATGCCGGAATTTTTGAAAAAGGAGTTACTGAATCTGCTGGGAGCCCTCTGACATACAATGGGCAACCAGAAAAAATTTATATTTTATCTAATAATGTGCGGAATATTTCACAAGGTGTTAATATATTTAGATATTACAACAACACTGGTACAGAAATTATAAACACTTCTAACGTTTCCCATATCGCTTTTGTTAAAATGACCATAATTGTAAATGTTAATCCAGTGAGAAGTCCAAATGATTTTACGCTAAAAGCAAGTGCAGCTTTGAGAAACTTAAAAACAAATTTATAAAATGTATAATAAAATTACAAATTTTCATGTTTCTACCATAAAAGGATATTTAACACTTTATGTGTTAGTATTTTCTGCCATTTTTTTGATGCTTATATTTTCTTTAATGGGGTTTGTGTTTACTCAGGTAAAAACAAATATGATACAAGAAAATAAGGATCAAGCTGTACAAATGGCAGAAGCGGGTCTTGAATACTATCGTTGGTTTTTAGCTCATTATCCTAATGATTTACAAGATGGAACAGGAGCACCTGGTCCTTATGTACATCAATATTCTGACCCTGAAGGTGGTGTTATTGGTAAATTTTCCTTAGCAGTAACAGGTAATAAAGAATGTAATACTTTAACATCTATCAATATAGATTCAACTGGCTGGACAAATAAAGAGCCAAATTATAAAAAGGAAGTATATGGCAAATATGCACGTCCATCTGTTGCTACCTATGCTTTTATAATAAACAGTAGCGTGTGGGCAGGAGCTGATAGAAACATAAATGGGAGATATCATTCTAATGGTGGAATACGTATGGATGGAACAAATCAATCGTTGGTAACATCATCTGTAAAAAATTGGCAATGTACAAGTTCATTTGGATGTAACCCAACACAAACAGAGTCGGGTGTTTTTGGTAGTGGGTCTGGTTCCAAGCTATGGAGTTTCCCAGTTCCACAAGTTGATTTTGTTGGAATGACAACTGATTTTATAAATATGAAAAAGCAAGCACAGTCAAGCGGTATATATCTTCCTTCAGTAGGAGGTAAAACAAATCACAGGGGATATCATATAATATTTAAACCTGATGGAACTATTGATGTGTACAAGGTAATCAGCACAAAATATCACAATAGCATTCATATTAACGATACAAGTAAATGGCAGAGGGATTATTATATAATAAACAAAGAAGTTTTTCTACAAAATTATAAAATACCACCAGCGTGCAGTGTAATTTTTGTTGAGGATAAAGCTTGGATTGAGGGTACTGTAAAAGGGAAGGTAACCATTGCGGCCGCAGATGTTTCTCAGTCTAATTATGATCCGGATGTTATTTTGAAAGGGAATATAAATTATACAACGCTTGATGGGTCTGATGGTCTTACTGTACTCGCGGAGAATTCTATTGTCATATCACCACACTCACCAAATAATATGAGTCTTCGTGGAATATACATCGCACAAAAAGGATATTTTGGTAGGAATTTGTACCCGTGTTGGTACTCAGCTGATTCTAAGAAGAGTTCTCTTACTATGAATGGTAGTATAGTTTCGAATGGACGTGTTGGTACTAAATGGGGGTATTCTATTTGGCCATGGTGTGTTAATGATTGGTCTGGGTATAATATTCGTTCTAATTCATACGATAGAAAACTTGCTACAAACCCTCCACCACTAACTCCTTATGTTGATAGTGAATACAAGTTTATAGAATGGGGGGAGAAAAAATAATTATTGTCAACGCCACAAAATAATTTTAAAATGTTATAATGTAAGCAATGACTAATAAAAAAATAATTATAGGTAATTGGAAAATGGCACCAAGTACAACAAAAGAAGCTAAAGAAACATTTGGTTGTATAAAAAAGATTGCAGGTAATTTGCGTAATGTTCAAACTATCATATGTCCACCTTTTGTATATTTAAGTAAATTAAAGAAAACAGTAAGTGGAAATAGGTGTGTGTTGGGGGCACAAGACAGTTTTTGGGACAGTAAAGAAAAAGCTCATACAGGAGAGGTTTCACCAGAAATGATTTCAGGGTTAGGTGTTGACTATGTTATTTTAGGTCATTCAGAAAAGAGAGCAATAGGTGATAATAATGACATTGTAAATAAAAAAATTATTGAATGTTTCAAAAGAGGACTCAGTGTTATTCTTTGTGTTGGGGAATCAATAAGAGATGAACATGGTGAATATGCGTCTTTTATAAAAGACGAGATTGTAGAGTCTCTCAAAAAAGTTCAAAAGAAATATTTATTAAATAATTTAATGATTGCTTACGAACCTATTTGGGCAATTGGTAATAAGGCTACAAGATCTGCAAGTCCTGAAGATGCATTTGAAGTATCCATACTTATCAAAAAAGTAATTGCTGATATATTCAATAAAGAGGTTGCTATGAAGATTCCTGTTCTTTACGGTGGTTCAGTGAATACAAATAATTCTAATAGTTTTTTAACAGACGGAGAGATGGACGGATTGTTGATAGGGCGTGCAAGTCTAGATCCAAACAAGTTCAATGAGATTTTGAAGAATGCTAATGATATATAACAATATGTTCCAAAAGTTGGTTATGTTTAAAACTTTATCATAAAATATGAAACTAAAAACGATTAAAGAAATAAAGAATATAAAAGGTAAAAGTGTTCTTTTGCGTCTTGGTCTTAATGCTGCTGTCAAAGATGGAAAAGTAGTTGGAGGTTATCGTATAAAACAAGTAATTCCTACAATAAAATATCTAAAAAATAAAGGAGCTAGGGTTGTCGTTTTGGGTCATATAGGAAGAGGAAAAGATGATAGCTTAAGACCAATTGCAGATTATATAAACAGGAGAACAAAGACTGGTTTCGTTCCAAACCTACATGATGAAAATCTTCCAAATATTATTTGTAACATGAAAGAAGGAACAGCACTATTGTTGCAAAATTTACGGTCAGACTCTGGTGAGGTTGAAAATAATATGAAGTTTGCAAAGTATCTTGCTAGTTTTGGTGATATTTATGTTAATGATGCATTTCCTGTTTCGCATCGAAAACATGCATCAATTGTACTTTTACCAAAATTATTACCAAGTTATATAGGGTTTCAGTTTGAGCGTGAGATTAAAAATCTTTCAATGGCAATAAGACCGCCAAGACCTTTTTTATTTATACTTGGAGGTGCAAAGGTTGCTACTAAGATACCTCTTATGAAAAAATTTTTGAAAGAGGCGGACAATGTGTTTGTTGGTGGAGCACTAGCGAATAATTTTTTTAAAGAAGCAGGATACGAGGTTGGAAAATCTCTAGTTGATAATGGAAATTTTAAACTAAAACAATTATTAAAAAATGATAAATTAGTGTTACCTCTTGATGTTGTTGTTGGAAATAAAAAAACTTTTATAAAAAAACCTAATGAAATAACAAAAAGTGAAATCATGTATGACGATGGGCCAGAAACAATTAAAAAACTAAAAGAATTAGTTAGTACTTCAAAGTTTGTATTATGGAATGGACCGCTTGGTAATTATGAAAAAGGATTTGACACTGGAACGGTAGAATTATTAAAGATTTTAGCAAAGAGTGATGCAAAAACAATTATTGGAGGAGGAGATACTCTTACTGTTGCGTTCAAATTAAAACTTCATAATAAATTTACTTTTGTATCCACTGGAGGTGGTGCTATGTTGGATTTTATTACCGATGGGAAACTCCCAGGTATCAATGCGATAGAAAATAGTAAGATTATATAATCCAAACTATTAGAAGCCGAGCTCTCGTTAGTTTGTTTATTGTACTAGTTGTTTTTTAATCTTTTTTACTATTTTCTCAATCTCATTTTCTTTATATTTTTCTCCCTCCCACATTTTTATATCATCGTTTTGTGTTCGTGGAATTATGTGTATATGTGTGTGAAATATAACTTGTCCCGCAATAGGTTCATTGTTTATGTGAATATTTATTCCACCAGCATTTAAACTTTCTTTTAGTACAATAGAAAGTTTTTTTGTAATAAGTGAAATCTGCTGAAGAGTTTGGTTGTCGATATCAAAAATATTACGTGAATGTTTTTTGGGTATTAAAAGAGTATGCCCTGGGCTTATTGGGTTTATGTCTAAAAATGCAAAAGAGATTTCATCCTCATATATTTTAGTGCTTGGAATATCACCTTTTATTATTTTACAAAATAAGCAGTCCTTCATACTTATCAGTATAAAGTAAAAAGTAAATAGTGAGAAGTGTTTATATCTATAATCTCGTGATATACTTTCTGAATGAAAAAATATACTATCGCTGGTGAATGTTCAGTAAATATTAAAGAAGAATTAGAAGCATATTCCGAGTTTACTCAGATACTTCTTTTCAATAGGAATATTACTACAGCAAAAGAGGCACATATTTTTCTGAACCCTGACTATGAACGAGATATAAATAATCCATTTTTAATACTTGGTATGGGGAAAGCTGTTGAGCGTATTTTGCTTGCGATTAAAAATAAAGAAAAAATAGTTATATATGGTGATTATGACTGTGATGGTATTCCAGGAAGTGTAGTATTGTATGATTTTTTTAAAAAAATAGGATATGAAAATTTTGAAAATTATATTCCACATAGACATAAAGAAGGATATGGTTTGAATCTGTCAGCAGTAAAACAATTTGCAAAAAATAAAATTGCGCTTTTGATAACAATTGATTGTGGGATTACAGATATAGAGGAAATTGATCTCGCACACAAATTAAGTATTGATGTGATAGTTACAGACCACCATCTTCCATCGGAAGTACTGCCATCTGCTTATGTAATTTTAAATTCAAAACAAAAAGAAGATAGTTATCCCGATGATATGCTCTGTGGTGCAGGAGTCGCGTGGAAGCTCGTAAGTGCTTTACTCGTTAAAATGAAGGAAAATAATTTATTTGACGTAAAAAAAGGATGGGAGAAGTGGCTTTTGGACATGGTTGGTATTTCAACAGTTGCAGATATGGTCCCACTTACAAGAGAGAATAGAGCACTCGCATATTTTGGGTTAAAAGTTCTGCGTAAAAGCCCTCGCCCAGGTTTACAAAAACTTTTGCGAAAGGCTGGTGCAAATCAAATCCATTTAACAGAAGATGATATTGGTTTTACGATTGCTCCACGTATAAATGCAGCGAGCAGAATGGATGTTCCGATGGTAGCATTTGATTTACTTTCTGAAAACGATGATGCAAAAGCAGGTGCACTGTCTAACCACTTACACAAAATAAATGATGAGCGAAAACTTACTGTTGCACGAATTGTAAAAGAAGCAAAAAAAATATTAAGAAAAAGAGAACCAAAAGATGTAATCGTTATTGGTAATCCGCAATGGAGGATTGGTGTTTTGGGAATCGTGGCAAGTAATATTGTGGACGAATATCATTGTCCTGTTTTTGTGTGGGGAAGAGAAGGAGATATGGATATAAAAGGGTCATGCAGAGGAGATGGTAGTGTTAATCTTGTTGAACTTATGAGAACAGTTGATGATGATATTTTTGTTAATATTGGTGGGCATGCTGGTGCTGGAGGTTTTTCTGTTTTCCACGACAGAATACACTTATTAGAAGAAAAACTTATTTCAGGTTACGCAAAAGTAAAGAAAGAAGAAGTAGACGATAAAATAACACTGGACAAAAAGATATCTATTGATGATGTTAATTGGAATACTTATAATGAAATTGAAAAACTATCACCTTTTGGTGTTGGTAATCCAAAACCAACTTTTTTAATCGAAAATATTCCTATCGCAGGGATAAAACTTTTTGGAAAAGAGAAAAATCACTTAGAACTTCAATTTAAAAATAGTAAGGGTAATATTATTCCAGCGATAGGTTTTTTTATGGATATGGATACTTTTGATACCTTTCTTGAGGTGGACAAAAAAATAAACCTTATTGCTACTATTGAGAAATCTATGTTCAGAGGTAGACGCGAATTGAGATTGAGGATTGTTGATGTTATTTAATTTATGTTTTATATAATATAGTTCAATATATCGAATGAAGTTATTGTTTATTTTTATGCTATAGTAACTAGGTGAAAAATAAAAAAATAATTATTTATACGGACGGTAGCTCCCTTGGGAATCCCGGTCCTGGTGGGTGGGGTTCTGTAGTGTCTACACCAGATGATTTGATTATTGAGCTCGGCGGGAAAGATAAAAATACGACAAATAACAGGATGGAACTAACAGCGGCAATAAAAGCTCTTGAATATGTAAAAGATGCTAGCAGTGGAATAATACTGTATACAGATTCGAGCTATGTGATAAATGGTATAACAAAATGGGTGGAAGGTTGGCAAGCAAACAATTGGACAAAAAGGGATAAGTCGCTTGTACTTAATCGTGATCTTTGGGAAGAGCTTGTTTTGGCTATACGCGGGAGTGATATTAAATGGAGACATGTTTCAGGTCATTCAGGAATTGCAGGAAATGAACGCGTAGATATTATTGCTGTAAAATTTGCTGAAGGTAAAGACGCAAAATTATATGAAGGTGCTAGGTCGGAGTATAGTGTAGATATTTTTAATTTTTCTTACAACGACAATGAGAAACTTGAAAGAGGTAAAAAACGTTCGCATTCAAAAGCACGGGCATATTCATATTTAAGTTTTGTTGATGGTAAAATAATGAGGCATGAAACATGGTTTGAATGTGAGTCTCGTGTAAATGGTAAAAAATGTGTAAAGTTTAGAAAAACACTCAGTAAAGAAGAAGAAGAGTCTATAATAAAAGAATGGAATAAGTAATATCTAGTTTTGTAATCAAATGTAATATATAATATAAATTATGAAAACGCGAACACTGGAGATAGGATTTTTTATGATTTTAATAATAGGGGTATTGTTTCTTACTTTTTCAATATTTAAAATGTACATGGGAGTACTTTTTTTGGCTATCGTTTTTGCAATACTTTTTAACCCAGTATATGAGTTTATATTAAAAAGAGTAAAGTTTAAATCAAGAAAAACTATTGCATCATCTTTAACTGTTTTAATTATGGTTTTGACAATACTTGTACCATTAATATTTTTTAGTGCTGTAGTATTTCAGGAGGCAAGAACCTTGGTAGAAGGAAGTACTACTATGCTGTTGAGTAGCAAGGCGATGGCTATGAAGGATTACATAGAAAATATCTTGCCAGTTTCTATTGATGTTGTAGGGTATACTCAAAAAGCATTAAGTATGATTGTCAGTAACTTAGGAGGTTTTTTTGCAGGATTTTTACAAATGACAGTAGATATATTTTTGGTTATTATTGCACTGTTCTTTTTTTTAAAAGACGGAAAAGAGTTTAAGCGATATTTGGTAATATTAAGTCCTTTGTCTGATAATTATGACGAAGGAATTCTTGAAAAGGTAAGAATAGCAATTAATTCAGTTGTACGGGGTGCTCTTATCGTGGCATTTGTGCAAGGTGTTTTTACTGGAATTGGATTTATTATATTTGGGGTTCCAAACCCAGCTCTTTGGGGAGGGGTTACTGTTGTCGCAGCTCTAATCCCAATGCTTGGTACGTCGATTATTATAATACCAGCAGTGATTTATTTATTTGTAACAAATAATCTAATCGCGTCTATTGGAATGTTGATTTGGGGGATATTCTTCATTGGCTTAATTGATAATTTTCTCAGGCCGATTCTTATTAAGAGTAGTATTAAAGTTCATCCTTTCTTAATTTTATTATCTGTATTTGGTGGTATTGCTTATTTTGGACCTATTGGATTTCTGGTAGGACCTGTTGTTTTGAGTCTTTTGGT
>CAZPPV010000002.1:0-19635 GCA_964588565.1 uncultured Candidatus Saccharibacteria bacterium
GGTAATTGGTCGCTGGGAGATTATTTTAAGAAAGAAGCAATCAGCTGGTCTTATGAATTTTTAACCGACAAAGAGGAAGGATTGGGATTAGACGCAAATAGACTTTATGTCACAGTATTTAAAGGTGATGAAAACGCTCCGCGTGATGAAGAGTCTTTCGATGTATGGAAAAATATTGGTATTCCAGAACATAGAATTTATTTCCATGGAGCAGAAGACAACTGGTGGAGTCCTGGTGATAATGGACCGTGTGGTCCAGACACAGAAATGTTTTATGATGTTACGAGTGAAGGTATCGGGGATATGACTTTTGACGAATTTAAGAAAGCAGATACAATGCAAAAAATAGTGGAGGTTTGGAATAATGTGTTTATGGAGTATGAAAAAAAAGACGGTACTATCATTGGAAAACTTACACAAAAAAATGTAGATACTGGTGCTGGACTAGAACGCCTGTCCATGGTCATGCAAAATACGAATAATGTTTTTGATACAGATTTATTTAAATTGATTATCAGTGAAATAAAAAAGAAAACTAATATTGACAATGAAAAGGCTTGTAGAATTATTGCTGACCACATAAGGACTTCGGTATTTATTATTTCAGACGGTATAGTTCCTTCTAATACTGATAGAGGTTATATACTTCGTCGTTTACTTCGGAGAGCTATATTGTATGTAGACACATTAGGTGTGTCTGAGGAAATATTTTCTATACTTGTTGATGTAGTAGTTGAAAAATATAAAAATGTATATTTACAACTAGAAAAAAATAGCTTTAAAATAAAAGAAGAGGTGAGTAAGGAAGTTTTAAAGTTTAGAAAGACGTTAATAAAAGGACTTCATGAATTTGAGAAGTTTAGTAGTGTAGATATTTCAGGAAAAGATGCATTTATTTTATTTTCTACATATGGTTTTCCTTTAGAGTTAACGCTTGAGCTAGCAAGTAAGAGAGGTATTTTAGTGGATAAAAAAAGTTTTGATGAGGAAATGAAAAAACATCAAGAATTATCCCGTAGTGGGGCAGAGCAAAAATTCAAAGGTGGGCTTGCCAATACAAATGAAATGAACGTTAAATATCACACAGCAACACATCTTTTAAACCAAGCTCTTCGAGAAGTGTTGGGTAATCATATATCACAAAAAGGAAGTAATATAACTTCTGAGCGATTACGGTTCGATTTTTCGCACTCACAGAAACTGACAGATGGAGAAAAAAAGGAAGTTAAAGATCTCGTAAATCAAAAAATAGAAGAGGCGCTTCCTGTGACGTACGAAGAGATGTCCATTGAACAAGCACGAAAAAATGGAGCGATAGGTGTTTTTGATAATAAATATGACGATAACGTGTGTGTATATAAGATTGGTAATGAAAAAGATGGCATTTTTTCACTTGAGATATGTGGAGGTCCTCATGTGGAAAATACTTCAGAATTAGGACATTTCAATATCAAAAAAGAAGAAGCAAGTTCTGCTGGTGTCCGTAGAATAAAAGCAATTTTGGAGTGATTTATAATAAGTTACTGTTTAATAATTTTCCACACCTAATTTATGATTAGAAAGTGGTATAATATTGTTATATAAGAATTATGTTCTCTTTATTCCAAAACAAAAAAAAAGAAAATACAATTATAATTTTAGATATTGGAAGTGCTAGTATTGGAAGTGCTGTTGTGTTAATAAAAGATGGAAAGATGCCTACTGTTTTATATTCTATTCGTGAACGTATTGAAATAAAGAGTGATGTCGATTTTTCTAGATTTATATCTTTGATGTTGAGTACTTTAGAATCTGTATTAGTTAAAATGTCGAAAGAGTACGAAGTAAGTTCTAAAAATATTTTTTGTATACTCTCTTCTCCTTGGTATACAGCATCCACTCATTTTATAAATATTAAAAGAGAAGAACAATTTGTAGTTACACATAAAATAATAGATGATTGTGTTGATAAAGAATTATCAGCCATGAGCAGTAATATAAAAGAAGAAAAAAATATAGTAGAGGGTGTATTAAAAGTGATAGATGTTAAAAATATACAAGTAAAATTAAATGGGTATGAAACAGATCAACCATATAATAAAAAAGCTGAATCAGTAGAGATAGCTCTTTTTGCTAGTATGGGGTCTGAAAAAATAATAAAAATTATAGAAGATAAAGTATTAAAGGCATTTCATTATACACCAAAATTTAGTTCATTTTCACTTGCTTCTTTTGTTGCAATTAGAGATATTTTTAATGAAAGCAATTTTTTATTTATTGATGTAACAGGAGAAGTTACTGACATTTCAATGATAAAAAACAATGTGTTATTAAAAAACTCCGCTTTCACTATTGGTGAGAATTTCTTAATAAGAAGAATTGCAAGTGGTTTCAATACGACAGTAGATGAGGCAGAGTCTTTGTTGTTAATGTTCAATAATGGTGACAGTGATAATGAAACAAAAAATAAGCTAATCAAAATTTTTGAAGATACAAAGGGAAAATGGATTGAGGGTGCGGTTGAAGTATTACAATCTTTCTCAGATGATTCCTCTATTCCTAATTCTGTTTTTATTACTGTAAACAGTAAAGTTCAAAAATGGTTTTCTGATGCTATGTCAGGAGATTCATTTGAGAAATTTACTCTCACTAATGATAAATTAGAAGTAAAAATATTAAACAATAAGTTAATTAGTAAGTTTTGCCTGTCAGGGAATAAAAACATATTAAAGGACCCTTTTTTAATGCTTGAAGCTATTTTTATTGAGAGAATAATGCACTCTAAATAATTCACATTATCTATTATTAACACTAAAATAAATTTAAGTATGGTATAATATAATTATGTCAAAAAAGATACTGCAAGATATTATAAGGTCAAATAGACCAACTCACGTGTCTAATACTAGGAATGATAGAACCAAAAAAGAAAGACATATAAGTATAAAAAAAATACGAAAGACTAAAGAAAAAGCTATAAAAAAAGTTAAGTCGCCAAAACTTTTGATGTGGTTTTTAGCTTTCGCCTCAGTGGTATTTTTGATTTTTATATTACTATCATT
This sequence comes from uncultured Candidatus Saccharibacteria bacterium, assembly GCA_964588565.1. Taxonomy (GTDB): domain Bacteria; phylum Patescibacteriota; class Minisyncoccia; order Phycocordibacterales; family UBA1539; genus CAYSEK01. Next base: position 3,042 of record CAZPPV010000002.1, read on the forward strand.
ATTTTCTGGTACAGTTATTGATGTTGTTCCTGCACAGAAACAGATTTCTTTGAACAGCAAAGTACTTTATGCAAAAAGGGATGCTTCAGATAAAGATTTAGGATTTAAAATGATAGTTCTAAAAAATTCTACATCAATGAAAGTTCCAGCCACAGAAGAAAAAGAATTAGACCAAAAAGCATCTGGTAGTATAACTATTTATAATGCATATAGTTCAAAAAGTCAGAAATTGGTTGGAAAAACAAGGTTTGAAACTCCAGATGGAAAAATTTATAGAATCAAGGAGCCGATTGTTGTTCCTGGTATGACAGTTCAAGACGGTAAGATGATTCCTGGGAGCGTAGACGCTGTGGCGTTTGCTGATGTCGTTGGGAAAAAATACGATATAGGATTAGTTGATTTCACAATTCCAGGATTTAAAGGAAACCAGAGATTTAGTAAATTCTATGCTAGATCTAAAACTTCAATGACTGGTGGTTTTTCTGGTATTGTAAAATTTGCCTCAATTAAAGACATGAAGAATGCAGTGGGAAGTCTTGATAATTCACTTAGAGAAATTTTATTGACCCAAGCCCGTTCACAAGTTCCAGACAATTTTATATTATATGATGATGCTGTATTTTTTGAATTTTCTAGTTCAACTCCACAAAAGATAATAGCTGGAGATTCTGTGTCAATAACACAAATAGGTAAATTATACGGTATTATTCTTGATAAAGATGAATTAAGTAACTACATTGTTCGTAGTTTTGTTAAAAAATATGTTGGTGGAAGTGTCGTTGTAAATAATCTTAATAAAATTAAGTTTAGTGTTATAGATAAGAAGGATTTTAATCCTGACAAAAGTAATGAATTAAAATTTAATCTACTTGGTAGTGCAGATACTGTTTGGGATATAAACAAAAAATCATTAGCAGGGAGTATTGCCGGAAAAAATAAAAAAGATTTTAATAGTATCATTTCTAAATATTCAAATATAGACAAAGCAGAAGCTACATTGAGACCTTTTTGGCTCGAGGTTTTTCCAAAAAATATCAAGGATATAACAATTAACATACTTAATAACAATAAACTCGCAATTTAGTTGTTGATTTATTGTAAGTAATTTGTTAGTATACTTACATTGATGACAAGTAATACACAGGAGAATGATTCGGTTGCAACCGGCACCGTTATAGAAGCTCTACCAAATACAATGTTTAGAGTAGAAATTGACGGAGGGAATGAACAGATAGCTTATCTATCTGGTAAGATGCGTATACATAGGATAAAAGTATTAGTTGGAGATAAAGTAGCTGTAAAACTTGATCCATATGGAGGGAAAGGAAGGGTTGTCAAACGGTTATAAATAGTATATAATCTCATCTGTTGTCGTGAATGTAGGTTGGATTACATGCTCTCGGCTACATTAATTGTCAATTATATATGGATAGAAGAGGATTTAATATAAGTTAACATCTCGGCAGCTTGCTGTGAGAAACCTTTATTTTGTATTTATGAAAGTTAGAGCTTCAGTAAAGAAAATATGTGCAAAGTGTAAGATGGTCCGCAGAAAAGGACGTATTTTTGTGATATGTGAAAATCCAAGGCATAAGCAACGCCAAGGATAATAATTTTTTTTGAAATATAATATACTTATGAGAATTTTAGGAATTACAATACCAGATAACAAGAGATTAGAAATTGGGCTTACTACCATTTATGGTGTTGGTCGTCCTATGGCAAAGGAAGTGTTAGACAATGCAAGTGTTGAATATGGTAAAAAACCTAAAGACATAACTCCAGACGAAGAAAACAAAATAAGGAAATTCGTAGAGGAGTTAAAAGTTGAGGGTGATTTAAAAAGAGAGGTTGCAGGTAATATAAAGAGACTAAAGGACGTAATGTGTTACCGAGGTACTAGACACATAAAAAGATTACCATTGAGAGGACAAAGAACAAAGACTAATTCAAGAACGACACGAGGTAGGGCAAGGAGAACAATGGGGTCAGGTAGAACTAAAGTTGATAAAAAATAGTTTCTTATCAATTTGTTACTTAATAGATAAGTATAACTATTATTAAAAAATAGCATGGGAAAAAAACGAATAGTAAAAAAAGCAGGAGGTGGAGTTGATAAAGGGAAAATATCCAGGTCTCTTTCTCGTGTTCCAAGAAAAAATGTGGGTTCTTGTGTGTTATATGTACAATCTACATATAACAACACTAAACTCCTATTAGCGGATAAAAAAGGAGACGCTTTAGCATGGTCTTCTAGTGGGTCTCTGGGATTCAAGGGGGCAAAAAAAGGTACACCTTTTGCTGCTGCTAAAGTTGGTGAAATAATAGGAGAGAAGGCAGTTATGATGGGTGTTGGAGAGGCAGATATAATTGTCATAGGTATTGGACCAGGAAGAGAATCCTCGATAAGAGCGTTTTCTTCAAAGGGAATTTCACTTTCATCTATAAAAGACAAAACTCCTGTTCCACACAATGGACCACGTAAGAAGAAACCTCGAAGAGTATAAATTATTTTTATAGTTAAGATATAACTATTATAAAAATCATGAATGATAAAAAATGTAAATTATGTAGAAGGTCTGGTAAAAAACTCTTTTTGAAAGGAGAGAGGTGTTTTTCTCCTAAATGTTCATTTGAGAAAAAACCATATGCACCAGGGATATCTGATTCTGCAAGAAAACACAGGAAGACTTTTTCAGAGTATGGTTTTCAGTTAAGAGAGAAACAAAAAATAAAAAATATATACGGTGTAAATGAAAAGCAATTCTCAAATTATGTAAAAGAAGCAACTTCAAGACATGGTGTAAATCCAGCCGATAGATTGTATGAAAATCTTGAATCTAGGTTGGATAGCGCTGTGTTCAGAATAGGATTTGCTCCAGCTCGCTCAATGGCACGTCAGATGGTATCACACGGACATATAACAGTAAATAATAGGAAAGTGGATATACCTTCATATAAGATAAAAGAAGGTGATATTTTAGGTGTAAGAGAAGGAAGTAGAGGAAAGGTATTATTTGATGATGTATCATCTAAGCTTGAGAAACAGAATGTACCTTCTTGGATAAAAATTGATTCTAAGAAATTGCAAGGAATCATACAAGGAATTCCAAAGCTTGACAAGGAAGATGTTGTGTTTAATATGACTTCTGTATTGGAGTTTTATAGTAGATAGTACACATGCTATTTGCCAAATTTAGAGAAATGATGTATATTTTAAAAGTTATTTTAATATCTAAACAGTAAAATTTATGCTTGATTACAATATTATCTTACCTTCAAAACCAAAAGTTATATCCGAAGATGAAATTAAAGGTGTATATGAGATAGATGGACTTTATCCGGGGTATGGTCATACGCTTGGAAATTCTCTCAGAAGGATAATTCTTTCTTCTCTTCCTGGTGCTGCGATAACATCTGTTAAGATAGATGGGGTTTCTCATGAATTTTCAGCTATTGATGGTGTAAAGGAAGATGTAATAACCATTCTATTAAATTTAAAGAGAATTAGATTTTCTCTAACAACAGACGAGCCACAAGTAGTTTCTTTATCTGTAAAAGGTATACAGGATATATCTGCAGACTCTATAAAAGCCACAGGACAGGTTGAAGTTTTGAGTAAAGATCAACATATCGCATCATTGACAGAAAAAAAAGCAAAACTTGATATTGAGATGACTATAGAAAAAGGGCTAGGTTATGTTTCAAAAGAAGTATTACAAAAAGAAAAAGTTGAAACTGGTGTAATAAGCCTAGATGCTGCATTTGCTCCTATAAGAAGAGTGAATTATGAAGTTGAGGGTATGCGTGTTGGAGACAGGACTGACTATAATCGTCTAAAAATAGTTATCGAAACAGATGGTACTATTACACCACGAGCAGCACTTGAAAATTCAGTAGAAATAATGATAAAGCAACTAAAAGCAATCATTGGGTTTAAAGATGAAGACGAAAAAGAAGAAGCGAAAGAAACAATAGAATCTAATGTTTCTGGGGAAGATAATTTGGTAGAAGAAAAAAGTGAGATTGATTCTGAAATACTAAAGACAAGGATTGATACTCTAGATATGTCCACGAGAACATTAAATGCGTTGTCTGAAGCAAACATAAGAACGATCGGTGGACTCGCTAAAAAGAAAGAAAATGATTTATTAGATATGGATGGACTTGGTAAGAAAGGTATTCAAGAGATAAAAAGAGCATTAAGTAATTTTGGAATAGTTTTGAAATAGTATAAAATAGATACGATAAAATGAAACATCATAAATCAATAAGAAAATTTGGCAGAACAAAAAACCAGAGAACAGCACTTTTGAGGTCACTTGCCATATCTTTAATAGAGCATGGAAAGATAACAACCACAGAGGCTAAAGCAAAAGAGTTGAGGCCGTTTGTTGAGAAACTTGTTACAACTGGACGTGGTAGTGATGTGATTTCTTCTACAAGACTTATATCATCAAGACTTGGTGGTAATAAAGATGCAACAAAAAAGATTATTACTGATTTGTCTGCGAAGTATAAAGATAGGGATGGAGGTTATACTCGCGTAGTAAAACTATCACCAAGGTCGGGGGATGGAAGTAAAATGGCAGTTATTGAATTTATTTAATTATTTTATTTATGGAATACAAAATTGACGCATCTAATAAAGCAGTAGGTAGAATCGCTGGAGAAGCAGCTGTGCTTTTAATGGGTAAAAATAAGCCAGAATTTCAGAGAAATACTAACCCAGAAGTAAAAGTTTTAATCATGAATGCTTCTAAAGCAAAAATATCTATAAAAAAGCTTAAGAATAAAGAATACCAAAGATATTCAGGATATCCAGGCGGACTTAAAAAAAGAACAATGGAAGAAGTAATCGACAAGAAAGGATATGCTGAAGTTTTTGAAAAAGCTATCTATGGAATGCTTCCAGCAAATAGGTTAAGAAAAGGTATGATGAAGAATTTAATAATTAAAGACTAAACTAGTGTATAGTAATTGTCATGGATACTACAACAATAACAAAAAAAGAAAAGAATAGGTACATAGAAGCTGTGGGGAGGAGAAAAACTTCCGTAGCTCGTGTTAGGATAATTGAAGCTTCTAAAGCAAAATTCATTGTAAATAATAAAGATGCAGATGTATATTTTCCAACAGATGAGTTGAAGGCTATAATAAGAGATGCTTTATCCAAATCTAAATTAAGTATAAAATTTAGTGTTAGTGCACTTGTTAGCGGCGGTGGTATACATGCACAAGCTGAAGCCTTGAGACATGGTATCACAAGAGCACTTGTTACATATGATGAGGAGTTAAGAGGCAAGTTGAAAAAGTTAGGTTTTCTTAAACGTGACCCTAGAATGAAAGAACGTAAAAAGTTTGGGTTAAAAAAAGCAAGAAAGTCTCCACAGTGGTCAAAGCGATAGTTTAGATTTTAAAAATTAAGGATTTGTTTTTTATAGATTAAATATCATCTATTCCTATAAATTGTATAATATACCATGACTATGAATAAGAAAAAAAAAGTTAAAAGTGAAGAATCTGAAGATATATACAATGATGATATTGTGATTGAAGAAAATGATACACTCGACGGTAAGATAAAGAAGATAAGAGAAAAACTAACTAAATGCCAAAAAGAAAATAAAGAAAATCTTTTGGGTTGGCAAAGGTCTAGGGCAGATTTCGTAAATGCAAAAAAGGATAATGATGAAAAAATTAGAGAATCATTTTCTTATGCAAGAAGCGAGTTTATAGAAGAGTTGCTTCCTGTGGTAGATAGTTTTGAGATGGCTTTTTCAGACAAGGATGCATGGGATAAAGTAGATAAGAATTGGCGTGTTGGTGTTGAGTATATTCACTCACAACTTATTTCAGTTTTGGAAAGTAATGGACTTAAGCAAATAAACCCAATTAATGAGAAATTCAATCCGAATTATCATACTTCTGTTGAGATTATTGATACAAATAAAAAGAAAGAAGATGATATTGTAGTAAATGTTATACAAAAAGGATACGAATGTAACGGAAAAATATTACGCGCATCAAAAGTATGCGTTGGACAGTATAAAAAATAAATATTTATCGGTGGTGCAAGTAAAAGTTCTATTTATATAAAATTTTTACTTGCATTCCTGAAATTAGGATTGTATGAAGATTTTATATGATTTTTTTAAAGAATCTTTATTATAAATTATTGGTTAGTAATTTAAATAAAAAAATATGTCAAAAATATTAGGAATAGATCTTGGAACAACAAACTCAGCAATGGCTATAATTGAAGGTGGTGAGCCAAAAATATTAGAAAATGCAGAAGGCGCACGTACAACTCCTTCAGTAGTAACGTTATCTAAGTCAGGAGAACGCCTTGTTGGTCTTTTGGCAAAGAGACAGGCCGTAACAAACCCAGAAAATACTTTATTTGGAGTAAAACGATTGATAGGTCATAAATTTGATGACAAAGGAGTACAAGGAGATAAAGAAGTTGTAGCATTTAAGATAGAAAAATCTGATGCTGGTGGTGTAAAAGTAAAAATGGGCGATAAAGATTATCGTCCAGAAGAGATATCAGCAATGATATTACAAAAATTAAAGCAAGATGCAGAAGCAAAAGTTGGAGAAAAAATAACAGAAGCCGTTATTACTGTACCTGCTTATTTTAGTGATTCACAAAGGAAAGCAACTAAAGATGCTGGGAAAATAGCAGGTTTTGATGTTAGACGTATCATAAATGAGCCTACTGCTGCAGCACTTGCGTATGGGTTTGACAAAAAGAAAGATGAGCAAATAGCTGTATATGATTATGGCGGTGGTACATTTGATATCTCTATATTAGAAGTTGCTGACGATGTTATTGAAGTTAAATCAACAGACGGCGATGTTCATATGGGAGGTGAGGATATTGACCAGAAGATTGTTAAATGGATTGCCGATGAGTTCAAAAAAGACAGTGGTATTGACATAACAAAAGATGTTTTAGCTCTACAAAGATTAAAAGAGTCAGCAGAAAAAGCAAAACATGAATTATCTACAGCAGTAGAAACAGAGATAAATATTCCATTTATAACATCTGATGCATCAGGACCAAAACATTTATTATTAAAATTGACAAGAACACAGCTTGAAGAACTTGCGCGTGAGTATATTGAAAAATCAATTGAAATAACAAAACGTGCGATAGAAGCATCTCCTTTCAAAGTTGAAGATATAGATGAGATCATATTAGTAGGTGGACAAACAAGAATGCCTGCAGTCACAGAAGCTGTAAAGAATTTTTTTGGTAAAGAACCAAATAAATCAATAAATCCTGATGAAGTTGTATCTATGGGTGCTGCAATACAAGCAGGAATCCTTCAAGGTGACGTAAAAGACATTTTACTTCTTGATGTGACCCCATTATCTTTAGGAATAGAGACAATGGGAGGTGTTGCAACAAAACTTATTGAACGTAATACAACAATACCTGCCTCAAAGTCACAGATATTTTCTACTGCAACAGATAATCAAACATCAGTAGAGATAAACGTTGTACAAGGAGATAGACAGATGGCTTCAGATAATAAGACACTTGGCAGGTTCGTGCTAGATGGAATACCACCTTCTCCAAGAGGCGTTCCACAAGTAGAGGTATCTTTTGATATTGATGCAAATGGTATTTTAAATGTTAAAGCCAAGGATAAAGTCAGTGGTAAAGAACAATCAGTAAAAATAGAAGCGAGTAGTGGTCTTACCGATGAAGATATTGAAAAAATGAAAAAAGATGCAGAAATGCATGAGGAGGAAGATAAAAAGAAACATGAATTAGCTGAGGCAAAAAATATGGCAGAACAACTTATTTATACTGCAGAAAAATCAACAAAAGATGCAGGTGATAAAATTTCTTCTGACTTAAAAACATCTGTTGAAGGAAAGATTTCAGATTTGAGAAAAGTAAAAGATGGCTCTGACGTAGAACAAATTAAAAAAGATACAGATGGTCTATCAACTGAAATGCAAAAAATAGGAGAAGCTATGAGTAAAGCACAGTCTACAGAAAAGAAAAAAGATGAAGAGAATCCAAAAGAAGAAAAAGAAAATAAAGTAAGAGATGCCGAATACAAAGAAGAAGATAAGGATGAAAAAGATACAGAAAAATAATAAAAAAGTCACACAGACTGTGGTTTTTGTTGAAGGGTTGAGTTAATGCTGTTATAATAACGATATGTCAAAAGATTTTTACAATGTTCTGGGCGTTTCAAAGGAAGCTTCAAAAGCTGAAATCAAAAAAGCTTTTAGAAAACTTGCGCACAAATATCATCCTGATAAAAAAGGGGGGGATGAAGAGAAGTTTAAAGAAGTAAGTGAAGCTTATGGTGTATTGTCTGATGATAAAAAACGTGCAGAATATGACACATATGGGCAAACTTTTGGAGATACTGGTAACCCTTATGGTAACACAGGAGGTTTTGGATTCTCTGGATTTCAAAATGAGCAAGGTTTTGAAGGTGTTGACCTAGGAGATATTTTTGGAGATATTTTTGGAGGGGGCTCTAAGAGGAATCAAACAAGAAGAGGAGGTGATATCTCCATAGATATAGAGATATCATTTGAAGAGTCTATTTTCGGTACTGAACGTAAAATAATCTTAAATAAAACATCTACGTGTAAAAGTTGTAATGGTAATGGAGCAAAAAAGGGTTCATCTTTAAATAAATGTAGTACATGTAATGGTCAAGGAATAGTACATGAAGCAAAAAAAACCTTTTTTGGGACATTTACAAATACAGTAGAGTGTAAGGTTTGTTATGGTGCAGGAGAAGTTCCGAAGGAAGTATGTGTTGACTGTAAAGGGGTAGGAATTGCAAAAAAAGAAACAGAAATAAATGTAAAGATACCTGCTGGTATCAATAATGGTGAAATGATACGTTTATCTGGAGCTGGAGAAGCGATTCCAAAAGGAATTGCTGGCGATTTATATATAAAAGTTCACGTGGGTACACATAAATCTTTAAAAAGAGAAGGGGATGATATTGTCACTAGATTGAATATAAAATTAACAGATGCAATACTTGGTGGTGAATATGTAGTTGATACGATCGATGGTAAGTTAAAACTTAAAATACCCAGAGGTGCATCTTTTGGAGAAATATTAAGAGTGAGAGGAAAAGGTGTACCTATTAGCGATAAAAAAAGAGGTGATTTGTTGGTATCATTAAATATAAACATGCCGAATAAACTGTCTAGAAAAGCAGAGAAGATATTAAAGGAACTAAATAACGAGGGTATATAAAGAACTAGTTGTAAATGACAAAAAGATTATATAGAAAATTATATTTTTTAGCACCTATAGCAACACAGTGGTTAATTCGTATAATAATAAAAATACTTTTTTCTTTTCATAATACTTTGAAGGTTGAAGGTTTATCAAGTTTAGACAAATGTGATGGACCACTTATTTTTGCATCGAACCATGTGAGTGAATGGGATGGACCATTTGTGCGCACTGTTATGTCTATGAAATCTAGATTTGGACCGATGTTTTATGTTGGAATGGATAAAGAGTTTTATAGAATAAAGAATTTTGGTATTAGAGGGTATCTGTACGGAAGCCCTGTATTTAAACTTTTTGGTGCATATCCAATATATTATGGATTAAAAAATTATGTGGAATCAATGAGGAATCACATCCGTATAATTAGAGATGGCGGGAGTGTGACAATTTTTCCAGAAGGCAGACGCTCAAAAAATGGAAAAATATTAGAGTTTAAAACTGGAGTTATTGCGCTTTCTAATTATACGGATGTATCAATTGTGCCTGTCTTTATAGAAGATATTAATATTCCAACTTCTAAATGTTTTTTAAAGAATAAAAGAAAAGTCTTGATAAAATTTGGAACACCATATAATGTGAATATTAATAGCAATCTATCTGGTGTGGGTTTACTTGAAGAGTACAAGATAGAGGCGATCAAATTACAAAAAATGGTTGCAGATCTATCAAAATAACTAGAGCGATTCTTTGTTGTTTGACAAAGATTACTAAATAATATATATTTTATACTAATCCAATAGGTGGATTTGTTCATTATAAAAAATATAGGAGAGTTATAAGTGAAAAAAATAAAGAGTTTATTCTTTGCTGTTTTTGTGTTTACCTTTATTGTTATACCTGTAAAGGCATCAGTTGCGTCTACGTTTAATGTAAAGCTTATGGGAATAGGGAATTCCCAAGTTCGTTATGGTTCTTACTCAGGATTATACAAACTTAAAATTGATGGTTCAAATATCATTAATGCAATGTGTGATGACAAACTCACCAATGTTAATATTGGTGATACGTGGAAAGCAAATCGTTTCTCATACAGTCAAATACAAGCTGGTGCACATGTTAAATTTGCTTCTCTAGGAATAAAAAAATACAATCAAGCAGGTTATCTTTTTAGTCTGCTTAATAGTGTTTCTATTTCTAATCAAGCTGATATTAACCTTGCAGTCTGGGACATAATGTCTCCAGGTTCAACAACACTTACATCGTCTGCGCATATATTTTATGACATGGCAACAAGTGGTGTTTATGATAATTTTAATTTTAGTGGAATTATGGACGTAATAACACCTGACCCATTGAATGCAAGTCAGGAGTACCTTGTATCGCCGGTTCCTATACCTGCATCTTTATGGTTATTTATATCTAGTCTTATCGTTATGGCTGGAGTTACACATAAAAAAAGAATAATAACATAAAGTAAGTAAGTACGTGTAAATAGGGCAATCAAATTGCCCTATTTTTTATATATTAAGTAGTATTTTTATTAACGACGTAGAGCGAGCGATTTACAAGTGAAAGTTTTACCGTAGGTAAAACTTTCACTTGTAAATCCGAGCCGAGGACTCAATGAACAAAGGAGCGAAACGACTATTGTGAATTAGTGCAAAGCTTTAATATAGGTCTAATACCGCGTGGTCTCTGCCACAGGGGCCTATATTATGTAATTTTTGAAGAATATTTTTTAACTTTTCTTTTTATTATATTTTTGTTATTATTAATGTTAACGCTGTTATTATCATGTCAATAAAAGAAAAACAATCTTCCTTGTTAAGTAAAATAGATATCTATAAAGATGATTCTATCAATTTTGAAATTAATAATTCTTTAGAAAAAATATTGGACTTTATTTTAATTCCTACATTAAATCTTATTCCTTCAAAATTTAACAAGCTAGTAAGAATGTCAAACTCGTCTGCTAAAGATGTTATAGACAACAAAACAACACACAAAGCACTAGAAATTTTATACCATAAAGGCAAAAATAACAAAAAATCATTTAAAGATATGATTTTTCGAAGGATATGGTTCAATACTAACAATTCAAAGGGTGTTCGTAATCGGCTTAAAATAGTAAAGAATGAAATAAAAAAAGCTATAAATACTTTTTCACATAATGGTGATGCTGTTAATATATTAAGTATTGCTTCTGGGTCTGCCAGAGCTGTACTTGAAGCAGTCCGTGATTCAGATATTCCAGAAGATTATAACGTTACGATAACTTTTCTTGATAAGAACCCTGAAGCTCTTGAGTATAGTAAAAAATTAGTTCAAGATCTTGGTATATCAAAAAAATATAATTTGAAATGGATTAATGATACTGTGAGTAATTTTCCAAAATATTTCAAAAATATAAAACCTAATATAATAGAAATGGTTGGTTTGCTTGACTATTTTTCAAAAGAAAAAACACAAAAAACGCTAACCACTATAAGAGAAAATCTTTTTAAAGACGGGGTTTTTATAGGTGCAAATATTGCTCCAAATAATGAAATGAAATTTGTTACAAATCTTATTGGATGGAAGATGGATTACAAGACATCAAACGAACTCATTGATATAGCAAAATCGGCAGGTTTTGATATCAAAAAAACTACAGTATTGTATGAACCTCTTAAGGTTCACTCTGTTATAATTGCAAAAAAATAAATTATGGATTATAAAATAGTATTACTATTTGTTGTAGCCGTATTAAATTCTATATTTAGTTTTTTTACTTTAGAAGGGAATAAAAATACAACAAATATACTATTTTCACTATTCACGTTAACTCTTGCGTTGTGGGCATTAAATATTGCCTTTTTCATGAATACAGAAAGTCTAAGTAATGCGCTTATCTTTGCAAATCTTTACTATGTAATAGCAGCAGCTATCCCAGTATTATTTTCTTATTTCTCTATATTTTTTTTAGGATACAGGAAACCAAATAAGTTGTATCTTTTGTACATAATTCCATTCTTTATTCTTCTATTTTTATTTATTTTTAATAAAAATATTTTACTAGAGAAAATCTTTTTTATAGGTACAACCAAAGAAGTTATTTTCAATAATATCTACTATATACTATATACTATATATTTTGTTTTTTATGTATTATTATCATATTATTATTTATTTAAATCTTATTTTTTTATACACAAGAAAGAAGAAAAAATACAATTAAAATTCATAATAATAGGTACTATTTTTGCATACATACTAGGCATGATATTTAATCTTTTTTTACCGTTCTGGGGTGATTATAGTAGTATATGGTTAGGACCACTTTTCACTTTAATTATGGTGTTTTCAATGGGGTACGCAATAATGAAACATCACTTGTTTAATACAAGAGTTATTATCACGGAGTTATTAATGTCTACGATTCTTGTTTTTACACTTATTAAAATATTATTATCAGAAACATTAGTTGCGCAGATTGTGAGTATAAGTTTATTAATTTTGATAGTTTTATTTGGTTATTTTCTTGTTCGTGGTGTTAGAAAGGAAGTAAAAGCGCGCGAAAGAGTAGAGAAGTTAGCTAGAGAAATATCTATGGCAAATAGAAAACTACGACAACTAGAGATACAAAAGACAGAATTTGTTTCTATTGCATCTCATCAGTTACGTACTCCTCTTACCGCGATAAAAGGATATGCTTCTATGCTTCTTGAGGGGTCATTTGGCAAATTGCCAGATGAAGTAATAGATGTTATGAGAAAGATATTTAAATCAAGTCAGTTACTTGTTGTAATAATAGAAGATTTTCTGATGGTATCACGAATAGAACAGGGTCGTATGCAGTACAATTCTGACGTAATAAATTTTCGTAAACTTGTTGAAGAGACTGTTGAAGAAATTAGACCAGATGCTATAAATAAAAACCTTATGATACAGATGTATGTTGAAGATAGTGGGGATTTTTATATAAGATCTGATGGTGCAAAAATTAAACAAGTAGTGCATAATATCATAGGTAATGCTGTAAAATATACAAAAAAAGGTTTTATAAAGATACTTCTTTCTAAAAATAAAGAAGGTGGTAAATTGAGAGTCGCAGTGTCTGACACTGGTATCGGTATAAATAAAGGAATAAAATCAAAATTATTTGATAAATTTAGTAAAGGTAAAAATAAAATAATTGATTCTGGTATAGGGCTTTATGTTGCAAAGGAGATAATAAAAGCTCATAAAGGAAATATTTGGGTTGAATCAAAAGGAGATGGAAATGGCTCTACTTTCTTTATAGAATTAGACGAAGTTAAAAAAAGTTTGTTAAAATAAATATGGGATTAGAATTATTCACAAACATAACACCTCAAAGTATAGTTGTTTTTGGAATTGGTATTTTGGGATTTATAATAGGTTCTCTAGTATACAGTAGAGATATTAGTAGAATTGATAATTTATCTTTCTTTTTATTTGCTTGGTGCTTCTCTATGTGGGCTATGCTTCTTGGTGCATTTGAATCAATAGCACCTGGTAATCTAGAATATGTATCATTAATGATCTTATATATATTTACTGCCCTTATACCTGTTACTGTTTTGTTTTTCATAATGTCTCTAACAACAGGTAGTAAAATAATACTTACTAAAACTAAGATATTTTCTATTTCCGTTTCATTTATTGTAGTTCTTTATATTATTCTAACTCCAAATTTTCTATTTAAAAATATAATTAATAGTAGTTCAACAAAAGAAATAATCTTTGGGAATGGTCTTATTTTGTTTACTTTATATCTGTTGATGTATACTTTAACAGACCTTTTTCTACTATTTAAGAAATATAGAAGAAGTGCTGGAATATTTAAGACAGAGATGCTTTATATTTTTCTGAGTGTTTTCATTGGTGCTGTTTTTGTTTTATTAGCAAATATAATTTTCCCGTATCTCGATATATATAATCTTTTTTGGTTCGGACCTTTAGTTGGAATTTTTATCATAGGAATTATAGGATTTTTGATTATTAAGTATAACTTTTGGAATTTAAAATTAGCGGCAACGGATTTTTTCACCTCAATTATTTCTCTGGTTCTCTTGTTTGAATTATTTTCATCTAACTCCATTTTAGATTTTACTATAAAAACTACAATACTCGTGCTTGTGTTACTTTCAGGGGTTTTATTGGTGAGAAGTGTAAGGTATGAAATAGAAAATAGAGAAGAGGCAGAGAAATTAGTAAAACAACTTGCAGAAGTAAATGATGATTTACATATACTAAATGAACAAAAATCAGAATTTGTTGTAACAGCATCGCGACATTTACGTGGACCACTGATGGATATAAATAAATACACGTCAATGATATTAGATGAGTCATTTGGCAGTATTAATGATAAAGCAAAAGAAGCGATAGATAGAATATTGCAATCAAGTAAACGTCTGGTTGTGATTATTGAAGATTTTATGAGTATCTCAAAAATAGAGAGCGGTAAAATAGATTATAAGTTTTCTAGAACAAACTTAAAAGAGATGATTGAGGAGCTTATTGAAGAAATGTCTATCACTGCAAAACAAAATGGACTGGAAATAAAATTAAAAGTTAAGAAGGATGATGATTTTATTTCAAATGTTGATTCAGGGAAAATTAGGCAGGTCATATCAAATTTAATAGATAATGCGATTAAATACACTCCAGGTGGTTTTGTTAATGTTTCTTTAGTTAAAAACAAAAATGGAAAGATTATAATAAAAGTATCAGATACAGGTATAGGTATGAGTGAATTGACACTCAAAAAAATATTCCATCAATTTAGTAGAGCAAAAGAAGCAAGCAAATTTCATACTGGTGGGTCTGGTCTTGGTCTATATATAGCACGTGAGATGTTAAAAAGACATGACGGTCGTATATGGGCTGAGTCTGCTGGGCATGGAAAAGGTTCTACTTTTTGCGTTGAGTTAAATGATGAAAATTAATTATGCAAGAAAAACAATTTCAAAAAAGAAAAGAAGATTTTATATGTACGGTATGCGGTGTAGAGGTATTTGGTAGTGGGTATACAAATCATTGTCCAGAATGTTTGTGGGGGAAGCATGTGGATATAAATCCAGGTGACCGTAGTGCTGATTGTGATGGTATGATGAAGCCAATTGGAGTGGAAATAAAAGGAGGGAAGTATACTATTTTACATAAGTGCGAAAAATGTGGGTTTGAACGAAAAAATAAAGTAAATGAGGGAGATAGTTTTGACACTCTTGCAAAGATAACACCGCAGGAAGAGTAAAGAAAAGCGAGCCGTTCGGCTCGCTTTAATAATTGGATCATATTTTCATCCAATCTTCCTTTAACAACTCAAAAAGAATCTCGTCAAGATACTTTCCATCAACTAAGTATTTTTTATTAAATATTCCAATTTGTTTAAATCCACACATTTTATGCACTTTGATGCTTCCTTCATTTGGGTCAAGTACGCAGGACTCCACTCTTCGTAATCTAAGCGTGTTAAATACGTATTCAAGCATCAACTCAAGCATCTCAGTACCGTATCCTTTTCTCCAATGACCCTTTTCTCCTATCATGAATCCAAATGTTGCGGTACCATTTCTCCAGTCAATGTTCTGGATTCCCATATTACCTATATGTTCACCGTTGTGCTTTTTTATTACAGCAAATACAATATTTTTATTACTGCTAGACATTTTGTCAAGCCACCCTTTTTCTTGTTTCATTGTCATAGGTAAGTAGGTTGTGATAAACTTGCGTATTTGAGGGTCATTGATCCAAACGACCATTCTTTCAAGGTCTGATTCACATAGTGGACGAAGAATTAACTTATCTCCACTAATAAAGATTACTGGATTCGATGTTTTGTAGTTCATGGTGATTCTCCTAGTGTTGTGTTGTGAAAGAACAATTACTGCTAAACAAAGATTATCGAGTTGCTATTCAGATATAAGTTTTCTTAGCTTCTTACTTTAAGTAGAATAAAGATTAGTAATAAGGCATACGCATATAAAATGAATGTGCATGTTTAATACTTGTATCTAGTTTTGATATCCTTGTTTGTTCATATATTCTTTATACAGTACTCACTTTTTTTGTCAAATTGGTGTTTCTTTGGTATTGTTATTCTAATGATTAAAAATAACGATAAAATAGTAATGGCATTGATCTCAATGATGAAGAAAGATCAAGTAATGCGAAAGAGATGGGCAGAAAGTGGGGTAGATGAAATTGGATGGCCTGCAATTAGTGCTGTTGGTAAAGAAGCATCAACAGCTGCATGGCTATTGGTGCAACATGCAGGTGATAATTCATTGTTTCAAAAAATGATGCTTCAAAAAATGAAAAGGTTACCCAAAAAAGAAGTTGATCAAAAACAAATTG
>CAZPPV010000003.1:0-18839 GCA_964588565.1 uncultured Candidatus Saccharibacteria bacterium
TAAGACGACTAACTGAGAATTTTTCCATATATTCACTCATATCAATACGCACCATTGCATTCTTATCATCAAACAGCATATCAGCAAGTGCTCTAACAAGCTCTGTTTTCCCAACACCAGTAGGTCCGAGAAACAAAAAAGACCCTATTGGTCTGTTCCCTGGTTTCAGACCAGCACGAGAACGTCTTATTGCGCGCGCAACACTAGAAACTGCTTCTTCCTGCCCAACAACACGTCTGTGAAGGTCATCTTCTAAGTTAGTTAATTTATCTATTTCAGTTTGTAATAATTTTGTGATTGGTATTCCTGTCCATTTTGCTACAACTTTTGCAATATCTTCCTCTTTAACTTCTTCACGAATGATTCTATCTTTCTCTGGTATTTTATTTAATTCCTCATTTATTTTTCTTATTTTATCTTCTATTTTGGGTATCTCACTATACTGAATTTTTGCTGCTTCTTCATATACACCATCTCTTTGTGCTGTTTCTTGACGTATTTTTAGTTTTTCTATCTTACCAACCATCTCACGTATTTCCTGAACAAGATTCCTTTCCTTTTCCCAGCGTGTTTTTTTTGCATCGAATTTTTCTTTCAGTGTTGCAATCTGCTGTTTTATTTCTTTAATTCTTTCTTTACTTTTTGTATCTTTCTCTTTTTTTAACGATTCTTTTTCTATTTCAAATTGCATAATCTGTCTATGCAAAATATCTAAATCTGTTGGCATGCTTTCTATCTCCATTTTCAAAGAAGATGTTGCTTCATCTATAAGGTCTATTGCTTTATCAGGAGAAAATCTATCTGTAATATACCTATCTGATAGGTTTGCAGCGGCAACAATCGCTGGGTCTGTAATTCTAACACCATGATGTATTTCATATTTTTCTTTTAGTCCTCGTAGTATTGCTATTGTCGCATCGAGGTCAGGTTCACCAACAAACACAGACTGGAACCTCCTTTCCAGAGCTGCATCTTTTTCAATATATTTACGATATTCATTAAGTGTAGTTGCTCCTATCATATGTAATTTTCCACGAGCCAATAATGGTTTTATCATATTAGCAGCATCAACTGCACCATCTCCACCACCAGCATTAACAATAGTGTGTAACTCATCTATAAAAAGAATTATACCACCTTGTGCATCTTCAACTTCTTTTAATACAGCTTTTAATCTTTCTTCAAATTCCCCTCGAAATTTTGCCCCAGCAAGTAGTGATCCAATTTCAAGACTAATTAGTTTTTTATTTTTTATCGAATCAGGTACGTCGCCATTTATTATTCTTTGCGCCAATCCTTCAACAATTGCTGTTTTGCCAACCCCTGGGTCACCAATTAGAACTGGATTATTTTTTGTACGACGTGACAATACTTGCATAACTCTTCTTATCTCCTCATCACGTCCAATAACAGGATCAAGCTCTCCCTTTTTTGCAAGTAACGTAAAATCTATTCCATATTTTTCTAAAACTTTATACTTTGACTCTGGGTTTGTGTCTGTTACTTTCACATTTCCTCTAATATTAGACAAGTTGCTTATAATGCTTTGCTTATTAATACCAATTTTATTTAAAATACTTTTTGCTTCATTTTCTATATTTGATATTGATATAAGTAAATGTTCAGTACTAACATATTCATCTCCCAGCTCTTTTGCTTGTTTTTGTGAATCTTCTAATACTTTTACCAACTGTGGCGTTATTCGTGGCGTTGATACATCTAATAAAATAGGAATGCTCGATATTTTACTGATAACTTCTTTTTTTATATTATCTAGTAAGATATTTAAACTTTCAATTATCGGCACTATGGACGTATCTTCTTGTGATAAAAGTGAGTATAGCAAATGCGTTGTGTTAACAATACTATTATTTTTATTTTTTGCTAACTGCACAGCACTTTCCAGCGCTTCACGAGACCTATCTGTAAATTTTTCTAAATTTAATTCCATATATAGATTCTATCTCTCTTTTTTATTCTTTGCAAATTACCGTATCCTGAGTTCAAGGATTACTTACAGCATCCATCATCAATTATTGACATATAGGGGTACGAATAAAAAAAATAGGAGCGAGTCAAAAAGTCAAAATCCACTAAATTTAAACGAACAAATTATGATTGAACTACGATATCGAGCTTGTAACGGAAAGGTTAAAAAAGAATGTGAAGACTTAAGGATGTGTTTACCACGCAGGCACAAGATAATAGCTAAAAAAAGATTTATAAAAGCTCAGAAAGCTGAGAGAAAAGGAACATTACCTTCTATTGAGGATAGACTGGCAATAGACCAAGTATAGTTGAAGAACGCTATCGTGTTGGTGACTGGGAAGATGATTTTCTTGTATCCAGAGCGTCCAAGGTTTGTATTAAAAGTGTGAATGAAAGAAAGAGTTGAATTGTATTATTTGGTAAGACAAAATATGGCACAGCAAAATAGGGTGACGTTGCGCTGTTTGAAAAGTTAAAATAAATACCGTCTGAGTATTTACAAACTTTAACTCGTAACAACGGTTCAGAGAATAAAGACTGGAAGAGTGTTGAGAAAACTCATGGCTTGTCTGTATTTTTTGCTCATCCTTATTACTCACGGGAGAGTGGAAGCAATGAAAATTGTAATGAGCTGTTACACAGATATTTCCCAAAAGGAACTGGCTGGAGTAAAGTAATAGGTGAACAGATTGCTCGAGCTGAGTATCTCATTAACAACCGCCCGAGAAAACGATTTGGAGGTCTTACACATGTCGAGGTATTTTACAAGGAGACAGGTGTTGCAATATATTCTTGAATGTAGCTATGTGACCGCAACAAAAAAATAAAAAAATACCCGCGATAGCATAAGCTATACACGGGTATTATGTCTTTTTTGTTGGTAGTTTATATATTTTATCAACTACACTTTTAAGAACATTTGATATGTCACCAAGACCAAACAAAGTAACGCGTTTGCCTCTATGTTTAAAAAAAGTAACAAGTGGTATAAAATCTCCATCATTTGAAACAATTACAACATCAGTAATATCTGAATGCTCATCAAATAATCTTTTTGCAATAGATATCATCCTAGAATCTACACGATCTTTTTCTTTATTATAAATAGTATGACTGGGACAAACGATACAATCAAAACCAGCAAAATCAAATTCCTTAAGAACATCTTCTGTAATGATATACAATGGCGCAAATACAAATGCTTCTTTCACGATCCCGATCATATCAATACATTCATCTATCAACTGCTTTAGGTCTAAAATACAACCCTTAAATATTGCAGATTTGACTACATTTTCATAATCAACAAGAACTACTGTTTTTCTGATTTTTTTACCTTTTGATTTATAGATAACACACCTCCAATAAAATTAATGGTGCCTCATACACTTTCTGTATGAGGCACACAAAAAATTAATATCCTTTGTTGTTTTTCATAATTGGATAGAGTTTTTCACTTAACACACGAGCAAGTTTTCTGCCTTTATCTTTATGTTCTTGTGACATAAACTCCCATTTCTTGGTATGTACCATTAGGTCTTTTACTATTTCTTTTTTGTAAGAATCCCACGGTACTTTCCCATAAATTGCATTTCCAACAGAAATCCACCACTTCATATCTCCACAAGATACCCAACCAAAGCATCCAGCTCCATCAATAGGTTCAATCTTTCTTGTTCCGACAAAACGAATTATCAAAACTCCACCATGACGTATAATATTTCTATCGTTCTTCTTATCACAAATGGGATCTGTTTCAATACGATAAAAACCATTTACTCCACTTAAAATCTTGAAGAGGTTGTTACTCGCGTTTACATGACGTAATTCTTCCATTTTTATTAGAATCTCTTCCTTCTTCTTTGCAGATATTAGTATAATGACCCTCATCACTTCATGCTCTATTTCTTTTTGGTCAGATGATTTATTTTCAACATCTTCATTTCTATAGGGAAAATAACATTTATCTTTCCAAAAAAATGCAGATGGTGGAAATGTACCACCACATCTACGTCTATGAACTTCTTCTTTAGACACGACATAATAGCTTGCTGCTCCATCCATATTTACTTTTTTAGATATAAGCAAATCAACCAACTTGTCCATCTGGTGTAAGTTGTTTACACTACGTACAAAACTTATAAACTCCGCAACCTCAAGACGACGTTGAAAATTTTTATCACCAGAAGATTTAAGTTCCTTAATTTTATAAGTCAGTACCTGCACTTGTTTAACAAGGTGTTCAGATAAATCCCAATTATCATTTGATTTAATAATTTCAAGTGATTTGTTAAGGCTAAATAAAGTTGAACCTGCTTGGTCTATCCATAACTTTTTCTGATGTGCGTTCTCAAGAGCACTCATAATTTCTTCATCAGATAAAGGTGACATGTTAACAATCTCAGGTAATTCATAATTTAGATCTGTGAGAGTATCAATTAATATATCTTTTCTATTAACAAATGTTTTAACAACTGCTTTCTCAAGAGCATTAGCTAAATTCCCATTTTTTACATCATTTTTATGAGATACAACCATTTCAACAACATTAGTATTTTTCATTTCAGGATCTCCAGTTAAAGTAAAATAAATATTTATTTTAAAGATACAATCCTACAATAATAGGTATGTATTTTAAGTCTTTTATCTATGCATACATGTTTTCAAAGTTCAAAAAACCATGTTTAATTATCCATATTTTTTTCAATATGTCAACAGCTCGAATACAAAAAACTATTCCCTAAAATTTCTAGCTAGATGCCGAAATTTTGCTTTAGATAATTCTTTACTTTATATGACCCACTCAAACTAGAATATTCTCTACCCGCGATAACTTCTTTATCTACATCTTTCCAATCTTCATTTTTTGTAATTTTGAAATATAATGCATCTTTAATGTATGTTTCAGGAAACCAAAATGAGTTAAACTCAACAAAAGTATTAAATATTTCAGTTTTTGTGAACCCTTGTGATGCCATTAACTCTACAAGGCCCAATGCTGAATAGCCATGAGAACAATCTGGTGCTGCTGTAGAATTGTTACAACAAGGACGATTGGCATTTTCAGCTACTTCTTTTGCAATCTCCTGCTGTTTTGGTGTAAGCGTTAACAGTGACATATCTCCATACCCAGCATGACCAACACCTATATCATAATTTTTAAAATATTTTACAAAAGGGCTATCATCAAGAATCTGATTCTTATTCTCTTTTGCAAAAGTCCATAAAATATACATCATAAATACAGCATTATCTTTGTTTATTTCAAGATTCGTATCTTCTCCTTTAAGTATTGCAAGCCACTTCGGCTTCATCTTTTGTCCATACCTGTTTTTAAGAATATCTTCAAGTTTTTTTGGAACAAGTGCTCCGCCTTCTATCATTTTTGATACAATGTTACCAAAATGTACTTTTGTAACAAACCCTGATTTTGGTGTAACTTCTTCAATAGTAGTAGCGATATTTATTATCTTTCCATTTGCAATAAATGTATCATTCGTACCATTTAAACCAGAAGATTTTCCTGATGAAAAAATCCCTATCACTTGAAAGGTTAAGAGAATGATTATAAATGCAAATAATACTTTGATAAAGTAATTATTAGACTTATTGACTTCGTTCTCTTCTATATCAACATTACATGAAATACATTTATTTTCATAAGAACTTTTTGCCACAAGGTATAATCCCAAAAGCAAAAGAGCGATACCACCTAATTGAACGTAAAAAATATAGGGGATAAGAAAAGCTAACTGTAGTGTAAATACATTTCCAAGAAGTAGAAAATTTATACCGAGACAAGCTGGACAAACAGCACCAAAAATTCCAGTCGCTATACCAAAGATAGAACTTGCATTTCCTTTTATTGCATCTCCAGAAGATCTTTTTGTGTTAATATCAGATGATTTAGATAATAAGCGATGAAATGTCATCGTCATGATTAATGCGGACACAACAGAAGAGAATATAAAATAAAAATACTCAAAAGAAGTTGGCGGTACCATTCGGTAAAAACCAATTGCTCCTCCTTTTAATGGAATAATAATCAAACCAAAAAAGAAAGCAAAGAATGCTAAAAAAAATAATAGAGTAAATAAAAAAAACGTAAAATCTTTTTTACTTTTAAGAACTTCTAATATGTGTGCTGTTATTTTATTTATATACATAACAGTTTAAATTAAATATTACGATATTTACCTCTTGTTTTTTGTACTTCTCTAAAAATAAACCATCCGTCTGGTGCAATAGTTCCAACTTTCTGCCATGAGTTTTTAAACCCTGGATAATAATTCGCTGCTGGAGACATCAGTAATACTGGCACTTCTTTTATATTATATTTCTTAATATAGGACTTCCCTTTCTCTGAGGAAATATCATAAACAGAAGAGGTAGCCACATACATACCAAGACGTCGTAACGTACCAAGATATTTAGTAACATCAAAACAATCACCACAGGTCTTGTCTTTTAGCAAAATAGCTTCAATAAATCCCTTTTTATTTTGTGTTTTTATGTCGTAATAAGGAAGTAGATTCTGTATAATAATGTTTCCTTTTTTTGTTACACCATATAATGATTTTATCATTTTTGATATTTTAATACTTGATATATCTCCAGAAATAACAACAGCCGGAAGGTTTTTAATTCCATTTTTTTCTATAATACTATTATAATTAGCATCTTTCGCTGTTATGGTCTTCTCTTTTGTTATTTTTACAGCTTTTGATGAAGCAATAAACTTAACAACATTATTAACATCAAAACAATCGCCACATTGCTCTTTCGTAGGATTCACTACAACAATAGATAGCTTTACAAAATTACTAGAAATAGTACCCGATATTCTATTGAGATAATATATATTTATAAAATATATAAATATTAAAACTACCAAAAAACCAAAGAGTATATATATCTTATTTAATTTCATATTTTTATTTACCTTATCCACATCCACCAACCTGACTTGGTAATCCTATTTTATTACCTTGAGTCTGTGTGTTTACATTTAATGAACCATTTGATATTGCTCTTGAAATACTCTGAAGTTGAAATACTTGTATACCTGACATTATAATAAGAATTGCAATAATAAATAATAATAAATAATTTATATCCAATTTCTTTTTACTTAAAGCAACTTCAACTATCTCATTTTTTTGCTGCGATGAATCTTTTTTTATGTCTTCTTCCATGTTTTTGTATAACTATTTTTTATTATAAATGATATTAATTACATCTCCATCTTTCATAGAATAATTTTCAAATTCTAAGTTCTTTTTGCCATTGACTGTCATTTTTATTGTACCATCTTTAAGAGAATTTCCCATAAAAGAATCCTTGTTAAATTTCTTACCCCAATTATCAAAGAACTTTCCCAATATGAGATCTTTACTTTTAACAACGCCGCCGTATTCCATATGAATAACACCATTTGGTTTGTGTGTATGCATAGAAGAATGAAACGCCGCGGTAATCCCAATATTAGCTGGTATGTCAACTTTCTTACCGTTAATAGTTATAGACAATGTTGAATGTATGTGGAGTCCATTATTTGAAACTATTTCTGATTGTGGAAACTTTGGTAATGTAACTACCCAGAAAACACCATACGCAAAAAAACTAAACACGAACACCCATATTATTATCTGAATAATATTTTTTATGGACCTCTTACTTTTTTGTCTTTCTGTTTTTAATTCTTTTTTGTTTTTATTATCATCCATAATCCAAAAATTATATCATATAATGGTAATCAAATATATTTACCATAGATAAGATAATTTAATTATCTTCTAAAATACTCTCAACCTGTTTTATTATACTCTCTAGAGAATAATCAGCTTTTATTATGTACCCTACTATTCCAAGCTCCATACCTTCACTTATTTTTTCAATATCAGAGATCTGAGAACTTATAAGTATCGGCACGCTAATTCCACCATAATGTTCTTTCATTTTTTTAAGAAAATCTATACCACCAATCTTTGGCATCACTAAATCCAAAATAATTAAATCTGGTTTTTCTTCTTTTGCTTTTTCGAAACCCTCTTCCCCATCGTTTGCATCGATAATTTCATATTTACCATTATCTACAGAAGAAAGAGCATCTTTCAATACTTTTGAAAATATCTTATCATCATCAACTATTAAAATCTTTTTTTTCATACGAATAATTATAACTTAATTGTAAAATAAAAAGTACTACCATCACCTTCCTTTGAAGCTACACCAATAATACCATCATGCGCTTTTATTATACCTTTCGCAACTACAAGCCCGAGTCCAGTACCACGTTTTTTGCTTCTTGCTGCTGCTTCAAACTGAACAAATTTATTAAAGAGTTTACCAATATCATGTCCAGATATACCTGGACCAGTATCGGTAATTGCCACTATTATAGAATTTGGAAGTTCTTTGTTCTCCTTTCTAATAAACCATTTAACACCTACGTCGTCTGCTTCATCAAGTAAAGAATTACCTTTCTTGTGTACGACTGATTGTATCACAATCCTACCACCAGAGCTTGTAAACTTCAAAGCATTAGATATCAAATTATTTAATACTTGTGATATTTTTATCGGATCTATCTCTACTATTTCAGGTACTTTGTTATCAAAATAAGCGGACAACTCTATCTTTGAGTCTTCTGCTGTTGTTTCAAAAAATTTTATACGCTCATTTATTATATTTTTTATACTAGATGATACTTTACGAATACTAAATTTGCCAGACTCTATTTTTGCAACATCTAAAAGATCACTAACGAGCTCAAGCATCTCAGATGAACTCTCGTATATCATCCTTATGTATTCATCATACGTTTTTTCATCTTGCCTTACAGAGCTATCATGACGCATAAATTCTCCCATTTTTTTTATTCCATCCAAAGGAGAACGCAACTCGTGAACAATCATAGAAGTAAACTCCTCTTTCATCTTTTCTGCGTTTTTTATCAAAGTAACATCATGTAGTATAACTAACCCACCTAATATTTTTTTTTCATTATGTAAAATATTAGAAATAACAGGTGAAACAAATACCTGAAAAACTTTTTCTCCTATTAGTAAGCCATCAGAAATAAATACTTTTCCTGTTTTCATACTTTCTTCTAATTTTCCATGAATGTCAAAGTTACTAGAAAATCTATTCATAAAATCAAAGAACTTAACTTCTTCACTATTTTTAAAATTTATAATATGTTTTGCTGAAGGATTTGCAACAAGAACTCTATACTCACGATCTGTCATGACAACACCGTCAGCCATGCTCTCAACCATTGCGTTTAACTTACCCTGCTCTATTTTTATAACTTTTTCAAGCTTTTCTACGGCACTTGAAGCCTGTGCTACTATTTTATACAAAAGTGTCATTTCTTCTTCTTTATAGAGTCCTTCTTCCGTGTGTGCAACAGTCAAAACACCTAAAACTTTTCCATCTACAACAAGAGGGATATTAAAAAATGATTTTACTTTATTATTCTTATTTTCAGATGTTATTATTCCAGTTACATTATCTTTAACATTAATTTTTGAGAGATCCTTATCAAGCATCACAGATAGAGCATTCAACATCCTCTTCTCTACATCTGAAATGAAACTTTTCGAAATAGATTCTTTAACCTCTGTTTTAAATACAATACTGTCTGACTCAAACAACATATAAGATGCTGTGCTAAACTCAATAAACTCTGATAATGAACCTATTATAACATTAACTATTTTTTTTAGATTCAAAGAGTATCCAACACGATCATTAATCTCTTTTAAGATAGCGAGTTCATACATCTGATGTTTTATTTCTTCCTCTCTTTTTTTTATTTCTTTTTTAAAAGCAATTCCTCTTAAATATAAAAATCCCACTAAAAACAAAGAGAGGGATACTATAATTATAGTTAAAATTGTATACATTGGCGTTTAATTCACAGGTCTCTTAACGGCTGGATATTTTTCAAAAATTATATCTATTGCATTTTTAACTATTTGACCAGAAAGGTCTACGTATTGATCAATGAGCTCCTTCAGGGCAACTTCGGGTTCACATGCAATACCCAAAACAGTACCATCATCTGAAACAGATAAGCCAGATACATTACGTGCTTTAAGCACCGATATTGATGGTCCTAGTATCACAATCTGTTTAGAAATTATCTCTGATAAAAGTGCTTTGTATTGTTCTTTTTTATCCATAATATTTATTTACCTTGAGTGATTTTACGAATCTTGTCTGCCGCAATAGCCATTAATACATAACCTACTATATAAAACATATTACCGATAACACCTAAAGACTGCTCTGAAAAAATAGCGATGCCTAGAGATATTGTAATACCAGCCAAAACAACAAGCATCCCGACACCAAAATATCCCATCGCATCTCCAAAAATACCACCACTCATATTTTTTGCATTTTTAAGTACAATTATGCTTGTAATAATTCCTATAATAAGAACACTTAAAAAAGAATAGGTATTCAAAATAGAATAAGTACCAGAATAATTTACATACGACCCTTGCGCAAATAAAATACTTGGTGAAAGTAACCCTGAAACAATAATCATTATTTTAATCATAACTATATCTTATCAAAAAAAACATAAAAAGTTATGGGACTTATCCACAATACTCTTAAAACATAGCAATATAGCGATATTTACTGCTCTAGCAAGATACTTCTTGTCTCATTTTTATAATCTTCTACATTTGGTTGATCAAATGCATCTATCCCAATTAAGTGTGCAATATACATCATCTCAATCATTTTAAACTGTAAAAATTGTCCTAAAGAATACTCATTTATATTATTAAGTCTCATTTCCATGTACGGTAGTTTATTTTTTTTATAAGCTATTTTTACACCACTTAAAATAGACTTCATCATAAAAAAAACATCTTTGCCTTCTATTCCTTCTACTAGTCCGCCTAAACTAAGACTATCGGGCAAGGATATTTTTCTATTATCATCTTGCGCATATACAAATGTTGTGAACTTATCCATTGGACCACCAAAATACAACTGTGCCATTGAGTGTAAGTCTGTGGACCCAATAGACACGATTGGAGTAATACCAGACTTTACTTCGTTTCCATTCGTATCAAATTTTTTACCAAGACTCTCACCCATTAGTTGTCTATACCATTTACCCATAGATTCTAACTCTGGATTAAAAAAGAAAGTATTATGTATTTTTATATCTTTTTTATTATATAAATAAATAAGAATAGCTGAAATGAGTGCTGGATTTTTTTCAATGTCATCTACAATACAAATGTCTCTCATATTTTTGGCACCCAAAAGCAAAGAATCTACATCGAAACCACAAACAGCTAGCGGAAACAACCCAACTGCCGAAAATACGGAATACCTACCACCAACTTTATTTGGTATTTCAAGAATCTTTAATTTTTTTTCTTCTGCAAGATCCCAAAGTTTTGACCCTCTGCCAGTTGTAACTACTACAGAATCTTTTATGTCACCAACTAAATCTTCTAGAAATGAATTCAGTATTTCAAAGTTAGTGACTGTTTCGGTGGTATCACCAGATTTACTTATGATGTTTACCAAAATTTCTTCTTTGCTTTTTATTTCTCTTTTAAGTATTGTGTGTAAGTTATCTAAGAATCTTCCATCCACCGTGTCTAAAAAAATAATCTTTGGAACATTACCACCCGAGTGATAATCAAGACTTCCACGAAGTCCATCGTATACAGCTTTCGTACCTAGATTTGACCCGCCAATACCTACAACAAAAACATACTTTAATTTATCAACATCAATTTTTGAAACAAAATTATTTATAATCTCAAGCAGACCACTATCGAAAGGTAAGTTTATTGAAGATTCATTTTTTTCATATAAAAAATTTTGTTTCCTACTACCAAAAGAAATAGAATCATGGAGATAACTTACATAAGGTAAAATATCGTCGGATACACTAAAGACATCATCTCTACTAAAAAGTGCGTTATTATATATTATATCTATATTTTTCATAAGCATACACAAAGAATACAAAAGGTTATACTGACTTAAAACTATTTAGGTAAATTATAACACTTATCCAAACATTACTTAAACTCTGTGTCTAATGTAGGTGAAAACTTTGAATATACAACTTCAAAAGGAATTCTCCCTAAAATCTGACCGCGGTCAGTCGTAACATCAACACGCCACCTGCCAGGAAAAACATTTTCCTTAAACGAATAACCTCTATATCCTCCATCACGACCACCAGTAATAGGGAATTTTATATCACTTAAAGTAATCCACTTATTATTATTTACATCATAGTACTGCCATCTATGAAAAATCTCTGTATTTAGATTTGTCGGAGCAAATACTGAACTGTACACATAAACAGGGGAACCTTTCTTAATATGAATCTTCTTTTCTCCAATATTAAAATCATACCAATTATCCTCTTCTGGTCGTACTATATAACCACCACCTGGCATCTTGCCGACGAAATGGTACACACCCGACTCTTTAAGTGACAAAGGAATCGGTGGTATTATATTTGTAAAATATAGAAAATTTATAGATAAAAATATACCCAAAATACTAATGACAAGGTATTTTCTTTTTTCTTTAACCCTCTTTGGTAGCACAAGAAAAAATCCATACATAAGTAGTGTAATAACTACCAGACTAATAACGCCACTTAGAATAAATACAGACGCTCCCATTTTACCTATGATTACTGGAATAAAAAAGATAGTGAAAGAAAAAAGTGAAAAATAAAAAATACTTATCTGAAAAACTAAACCCTTGTAGTGTTTCCTGAAAAACTCGTTCCCTATTAAAAGTACAAATAACAAAAGTATAAAAAACCAACTAGTAACAAAAGAAGCACTGCGAGAATAAAAAATAAGATAACCACTAAACAACCCACCAAATATAAATTGTATCAAAAATGGTAAAAACGGTGCGATTTTTTTGATCAAAATTCCTTTAATTATTTTATCTTCATACAGATGAACCAAAACAATTCCTACTCCCGCAACAAAAAGATAAGAAAATAAAATAAGATTACTAAACCAAAGGTCTATACGCGTAAGTGTTAGATTATCGATAGCAAAACCTACAAAAAGTGCTGATGGCGATAAATAATGATCATTCTTTTTAAAAAAATCAATAATTTTTTTTGTTGACATATTCAAATTATAACAAAATTATAGTAACGAAGAGTCCTAAAAAGACTCTTCGTTACTATCTATATAATTAAAACTGGGTGCCTACAGGGATTTGAACCCTGACTGAGGGTTCCACAAACCCTCGTGCTAACCATTACACCATAGGCACCATGTTGTTTAATCAACTCAGTAAATTAAAAGTTGATTATTTTATTCGTACGTTGGTGACTGCTCCGCTACACCAGACTTTAGATTAACAAGTCTAGCCAGTGCATAAAGAAGGGACGATAGACGATTGAGATATGCAAGCGTATTTTTGTTTATTTTCACAATACCCTCTTCAGAAACAGCAACAACTCTTCTCTCGGTACGACGTGCAAGCGTGCGAACGAAATCAATTAAAGCTGTGAGCTCTGTTCCACCAGAAACAAAAAAACTTTTTACAGGAAATAATTCTTTTTCAATACTATCTACAATTGATTCAATGTCTTTCACTTTACTTTCTTTAATACTCTTATCTGCTCCTGCAACTTCTGCTTGAACGATAAATAGATTTTGTTGAATACCATTTAAAATACTCGTAAGATTATATTTTTTTGTAGAAATACCCAAGACTTCACTTTTTACTTTACACACACCAAGAAAAGAATTCACTTCATCTAGGGTACCAAGAGCCTCTGCGATAACAGAACTCTTTGAAAATCTTTGGTCACAACCAAAAATACTCGTATCCCCACTGTCACCTTTTCTCGAGTAAAGCATTTGCGGATTATATCACTAATTATGCATATTGGCAAACAGACGCCTCCTAATTTCAAGAATTACTTACAACATATTTACTAAGTATTTACATTTTTATTCCTAATAATTTTACAGTACAATCCTATAATTATCTTATTAAGTCTTTCCAGCTTTCCTTTAAAAATAAAAATCAGACTAGTTGCTATAATACTAACTACTACTGAACCTAAAATATCTAAAGGAAAATGAACACCTGAATACACTCTTGCTACTCCTCCAATAAAACCTATAACAAATAATACGGTTCCTGCTTTTCTCGTATTTTTAAAATACAATAAAAGAATAGCAATGGAAAGCATGAAAGTAGTATGGTCTGAAGGAAATGATGTGTCAGAAGAATGTTTAATCAAAAGTGTTCCAATATGTTCCATAAAAGGTCTGGGGTGAAAGTAAAATACAGTAATCAAGTAGTTAAAAAATAATCCAACTACTGCCGAATAACCAGAATACAAAGCTATGTTTTTATTCCTTTTTTTATTAAACCATAAATATAATAAAAATATAATAAAAATAATTGGCATATATTTTGCAAATATTATTCCAATATTATCCAGAAAGATATTACTCCCTGCGAAATGATTTATTATATTAAAAATTTTTATATTTAATTGTTCAAACATAATCTAATATTTACATATTATAAAAACACGACATAAAATTATTTTTTTATCGTCTATTGTCAAGTATCAATGCACATCACACTAGAACAAGCTATTTTTACCACATTACTAATATACAGTTAATATAAATTAGTAGAGTTTGTTTTTATATAAAAACAAACATAGAAAAACTATACCATACTGCTAAATCAAGTATTTCTAATAATTACTTTCTTTTACTTGAAAATAAGCCTGAGGATGTAGGCAAGCAGGACATCTCTCTGGTGCAGAATCACCCTCATATAAATATCCACAATTTAAACATTTCCAAATTATTTTTCCATTATTTTTAAATACCTTTCCTCCTTCAAGATTTTTGTATAACTTTCTGTATCTTTCTTCGTGCGCTTCTTCAACTTTTGCAATCATCGTAAATGCTTTTGATATTTCAGAAAAACCTTCTTCTTCTGCAATTTTTGCAAATTTTGGGTAGAGTTCTGTCCATTCTTCATTCTCTCCTTCAGCTGCTAGTTTTAAATTTTCAAGAGTGGTACTAATTTTTCCAGCTTGATAACTTGCAGTAACTTCAACCACACCTCCTTCTAAAAACTTAAAAAATCTCTTAGCGTGTTCTTTTTCGTTTAAAGCTGTTTCTGCAAATATATTAGATATTTGCACCAATCCATCTTTTTTTGCTTGTTTCGAAAAATAATCATATCTCATTCTTGCTTGTGATTCACCTGCAAATGATTTAAGTAAATTCTCTTCTGTTTTTGTTCCTTTTAAATTTTTCATAATATTTAATTTAAGTAAAAAAAATAATAACTTTTAACAACAAAGATTTCTTCAGTGGTGTACAAAATACAAGGATATATAAATAATCATGTACACACTTCTTTCGTGTATTGTAAATTATACAATAAATATAGTAATTGTACAAATTTTATATGCCCAAAACAACAAGTAGTCGTCGTACTACTTTATTTTTTTAAAAATAGTAATATATTAAAACAAAACCCATGAAATTGAATAATTTCATGGGTTTTGTTTTAATAAGGAACTACTCAGCTTTTTTTGGAATTTTGAGTTTTTGTCCAATTATAATTTTAGAATTATCGTCCAGATAATTAACAAATTTCAATAATTCTGGATTAACTTTGTATCTTAGGGTCATATTCCAAGAAGTAGTGCGCGTTGTCCATTGCATACCGTTGCGACGGCATGCCCTCCACGGCGCAAGCCTGTGGTAGCTTGAACAAACGCTCGCCAACGAGAAACACCTTGGCATGGCTGGCTCATACTTCGCCAATACCTGCTCGGTGTTCTCGTGTCTCGCTCGTGGCTTCGGCTATAGTTTTATATAAACCCTAACGAAAAGAAAAAAGTTATAATTGATTATGTCGTGAGGTCGAACGATGAAATTTTTAACCAAACAATATTTTTTATGGCAAGATTCACAAAAAAAGCGATTGAAAACACTGACAACAACAAGCCTGTTGTATACACG
The DNA here is from genome assembly GCA_964588565.1 of uncultured Candidatus Saccharibacteria bacterium. GTDB lineage: Bacteria > Patescibacteriota > Minisyncoccia > Phycocordibacterales > UBA1539 > CAYSEK01. Next base: position 16,029 of record CAZPPV010000003.1, read on the forward strand.
CTTAAAAAAGCGGGTGAGCCAGTGTATGTAGGTATCGCTAAGCGTGGTCGTGTGCAGGATAGACTTCTAGAGCATCTAGGAGAAATTTCTGCATCAGAATTTTTTACTCGTTCATATGATTCTATTTCTGATGCTCGTGAAGCAGAAGAAAGGAAAATAAAACGAGAGCAACCAAAGTTCAACGATCAGCATACGGGTTAATGGAAAAGTTACTGGCTTAGATAGAGCTTGCTTGGTAGGAGAAATGATTGAGTTATTGCTACACTGAAATATGGCTATTGAAAAGTAACACCTTCCTAAAAAAACTCCCTCTAGGGAGTTTTTTTATCCTTATCTTTAAAAGATTAGATACTCTTGTACTCCCCATCACTCATAACCGTATCAAAACCACCGACTTTTTCTCCCTCGTGCTTATTGATTCCTGTATATTCTAGACTTGCATCTTCATATCTTTTAAATTTATAAACAGCACCGTTCATCAGCGCATTGTTAAAAATATTCAAACTCATCAACAGCTCAAAATCTTTAACATCTAAACCGGTAACTTTTTTAAATAATTCTGGCTCAAGTTGCGTTATTACATCTCGCAGAGTTTTTTCTCTGTAATCTGTTAGATACATAAATACAGGTATCCTAGTAGCAAATTTTATCAATTTTTGCTGTATTTCTTTCCTCTTACTTTTATATTCTTTTTCTTCATCACTCAAAGCTTTTTTCTCTTTTGGTGTTAGACTTCTCTCATTTGCTTCTTGCTTCGCTTTTTTTACAGACTCTGATTTATTGATAATTGTTTCAATATCTTGATTCAAAGATCTGAATCCTTCAATACTCATCAAAACTCTCATTGCTTCCTCGCTCGCCATCAATCTAGCAAGTGTTTCATTATCAACATTTACAAGCAAGGCACTCTCCCAACGGCGTGCAAGTAGTGTTGCAGTTGTTCCACTCATTGCCATATCCAACACACCAACAGCATCTATCTCTTTCATTGAACTACCGTCATAAGCCAAAATTGGTAGAAATTTTATAAACTCTGCAACCTTTTTCTCTGGGTCTTTTTCTTCTACATTCAAACTTGAACTATAATCAGCAACTTGCGACAAAGCTCTGTTTGGCGCAAAGTCAAAAACATAACATTCTCTTTTCAGAATTTCTTTTTTATTTGGAGATTTTCCGTCTGGATTATCTACCACCCAAGGAGTCTGCACACGAAAAGCAGTTTGAAAGTATGTTTCAGGACTTCTTAAATTTCGGAGCATAAATACTCCAGACCATGGTTTAATAGATACGCCAGTTGTCAATTTTCCAGTAGAAAGCGTGATTGTTTTTGTTTCCAAAGGATTTTTCATCGCTTTTTGAACTGGTTTTATTGCCTCAACTCCTATGCCTGCTTTTATTCCCGCTGCCACCACAACACCATAATCTTGATAAAAAGTATTTTGCTTTTCGCTCATTAAATCTTTCATTGCATAACAAGAAGCAACAGACGGCAAAAACCAAAAAGTGTGTGTTAAAATATTCAACATTCGTGCATCGGAAAAAGGAAATGGCGGTTTTTTCTTGTTTAATTTTAAATCATCAACAGTAGTAGCTAAAAAACCACCCCTAATCAAATCAAGCCACTTCTGCACATAATCTTTATATTTAAATTCATATTTTCCATTGTCTTTTTTCTCAGCGGAGAAAAATATATTCAAATCAAATTCATCAAACTCTCCACCTTCAGCAATATGTTTTATGCTATCGGGCATTTGATATGTCATCATTATCATTTTTGGCAAAGCTTCGTATGGATTATTTTCACCTTGCCAATTTTCTTTTGCTCTCTGTTCGTCAGAATAAGTCCAATTAAAAATTTGCTCTTTTATAAACTCACCAGTACCAATTGCACGAAATGGCGTACCAGATAAATATAGATAATTATTTGTTGTTATTGGCATTATTTCTTCCGCCATTTTCACACCATCTTTAAACGCCAATTCTCCAATTTTGTCTTCTTCTACTATTTCACCTTTTTCAAAAATTCCTTTTGCTCTATCTCCCCAAGCGCCAAAATGATACTCATCGAATATCACAATATCCCAATTTGTAGTATGCACCCATTCATTTTTTGCCTTTACACCGCCAGCGGAGTTTTTGCCCAAAAAATCTTGAAATGAGCCAAAGCAGACCAACGGTTTTTGCATATCCAGATTCTCAAATTCCAACTGGCTTTTACGAGAATAAAATTGCCACCCTTCAAAATCTATATGCATCATCAAATCTTCTTCCCAAGCATTTTCTACAGCGGGCTTAAAAGTCAAAACCAATACTTTCTTGGCTTTCATTCTCTTTGCCAGTTTATAAGCAGTAAATGTTTTTCCAAATCGCATTTTTGCATTCCATAAAAAGTGCGAAATTTCATCTGTAGATTGAAAATGTTGTAGTGTTTTCTCCACAGCATCCTTTTGTTCTGGTCTCATTTTGAAATCCAAAGTTCTATTTTCAATATTTTCTTCCCTATTTTTGATTGCCAAAACTGCTGATTTCACATCTTTCACTTTACATTTAAACCACTCTCCATCTGTATTTTCAAATTTATTTCTTATTAAATATCTGTGTATTTCGTGATCATCAAAAGTGCTGCCGTCATTTCTGATAGCACTTTCTTCCAACAAAATTTTGTATTCAACTCCAGATGTTTGTAGTTGCTCTTTTATCCTATCTTTTGCATTTCTAGTCGTATATCCAACTTTTACCAAGCCTTTTCTATTTTTTGCACCCAAAATCTCATAGACATAAATTGTCGGTGTCAATTCTGGTCTTTCTGTA
>CAZPPV010000004.1:0-2737 GCA_964588565.1 uncultured Candidatus Saccharibacteria bacterium
GTGGTAATTCAATGGGTGGTGGGGATAAGTAAAAACCGCCTGACGGCGGTCTTTAGTTATCTAGCAATAATAGCTAACTTATAATCTTATACTCCATGACACTTTTTGTATTTCTTTCCACTTCCACATGGACATGGATCATTACGACCAACTTTAGTACCATCTTTTTTCACAGGAGAAGAATTTGTATTAGACGTAGAAGTTTCAGTTTGTTTATTTTCAGAAGAACCACCAATAAAATTCAAAGATTCTTTTTTGTCTTCTAATCTCTGTTCCTCTTCTACAAATGCTCCTGCACCAATATTTGGTAAAAGCTCAATAGTATGATACTTAATCGATTCCTGCATATCTTTAAACATTCTCAATCCTTCCTTCTTGTATTCTACAAGCGGGTCACGTTGACCATACGCACGTAGATTAACACTACTACGCATATAATCCATTGCCTCAAGGTGTTCCATCCAAAGCATATCGATTATTTGAAGTACAAGTCTACGTGCTGCATCATAAAATATACCACTTCCAAGTTCATTAATTTTATTCTCAATAACTCCATGTAGATTATTATCTACCTCAGCTGCTTCATCTAAAATTTCTCGCACTTCTTCATCTGTACCAAATAATATTTTCTTTCGCATATCGTATACATATGTCCTTTGATGACTCATCACATCGTCATATTCAAGTACATTCTTCCTCGCATCAAAGTGAAAACCTTCTATTTTCGTTTGTGCCGTTTCAAGTGATTTTGTTATAAACTTATTTTCAATTGGCTGGTCTTCAGAAATACCAAATCTTCCCATCATCTTTTTTATTGCATCTGAAGCAAATACACGCATTAAATTATCCTCAAGTGATACAAAAAATTGTGTCTCTCCTGGATCTGCTTGTCTACCTGTACGACCACGCAATTGATTATCAATACGACGGGCCTCATGACGCTCTGTACCTAGAACAAAAAGTCCACCTAATTTTTTTATTTCTTCATATTCCTCATCTGTTGCAGGGTTACCACCCAACTTAATATCCACTCCTCTTCCAGCCATGTTTGTGGCAATAGTAACTCTACCCTTCCTACCTGCTTGTGCAATAATCTCACCTTCGTTTTCATGATTCTTAGCATTTAATAACTCATGCTTAACTCCTTCTTTAGATAAGTAAGCAGACAGTAATTCATTTTTTTCTATTGATGCAGTACCAACCAGTACTGGTTGTCCTTTTTCATTCAACTCTTTTATTTTACGTGCAATTGCTTGAAACTTTCCTTTTTCAGTTTGAAATATTAAATCTTCACGGTCAAGTCGCTGTATTTTTTTATTTGTTGGAATAGACACAACATCAAGACTATATACTTTGAAAAACTCTTCAGCTGAAGTGGAAGCTGTACCAGTCATACCAGAAAGTTTTTTGTACATCTTAAAATAATTCTGAAATGTAATTGATGCAAACGTTCTAGATTCTTTTTGTACAGTTACGCCTTCTTTTGCTTCAACTGCTTGATGGAGACCTTCAGACCAACGTCTACCTGGCTGAAGACGTCCAGTAAATTCATCTACAATAATAATCTCTCCATCTCGTGTTACATAATCTTTATCTATACTAAACAACGCCTTTGCCTTTACTGCAGTTTCCAGATGATGAACATACTTAATTCCTTTTTCAGTATAAATGTTTTCAACACCAAGTATTTTTTCAGCTTTTGTTATACCAGTATCAGTAAGAGAAACTGCACGTAACTTTTCATCTACCGTAAAATCTTCATCTTTTTTGAAACCAACTGCAATTTGTGCAAACTTTTTATACAAATCTTCAGACTCCTGTGCTGGCGTAGATATAATGAGTGGAGTTCTTGCTTCATCTATCAAAATAGAATCTATCTCATCTACAACTGTGAAATTATACCCACGTTGTGATACATCTTCTTTTGCATATGCAATATTATCACGCAAAAAATCAAACCCAAATTCATTATTTGTACCATAAGTAATATCTGCATTATATGATTCTTTTCTTGTACATGGTCGTAAAAATTCATGTACAACTTTAAATGAACCAAGCTCATCACGCTGTTCATCTAATTCCCTGTGGTTCGGGTCATAAATAAAAGATTCCTCGCTATTTATAACTCCAACAGAAAGACCCAAGAATGAATATATTTGACCCATCCACACAGCATCTCTCCTAGATAAATAATCATTAACAGTAACAACATGCACACCTTTTCCTGTTAATGCATTTAAATATACAGGTAATGTTGCAACAAGTGTTTTACCTTCACCTGTAACCATCTCTGCTATATCTCCATTATGAAGTGCTATGCCTCCAATAAGTTGAACGTCATAATGTCGTTGTCCCAATGTACGCTTTGCAGTCTCACGTACTACAGCAAAAGCCTCTGGTAAAACATCATCAAGAGTATCACCACGCTCGAGTCTTTTTTTAAATTCATCAGTTTTTGATGTAAGCGCTTCGTCAGATAGACTATTTATCTTATCTTCAAGATTATTAATATTAACAACAATAGGTTCAAGTGTCTTTATTACACGCTTAGACTCATCCCCAAGTATTTTCTTTAAGAACTTCATATCTCTTTATTTATAGATTAAGTCTACGTATATTACCATAAAAATACAAAATCCCCCATAGGAGGGGAACTTTGATAAGGCGAAATAACTATCTCTTTTTACGTTTTGCTACTTTCTTTTTTGCAGGTTTACGTTTTGCTACTTTCTTTTTT
>CAZPPV010000004.1:2837-7327 GCA_964588565.1 uncultured Candidatus Saccharibacteria bacterium
TTTCTTTTTTGCAGGTTTACGTTTTGCTACTTTCTTTTTTGCAGGTTTACGTTTTGCTACTTTCTTTTTTGCAGGTTTACGTTTTTTTGTTGGCATGATATTTATTAGTGAACATAATAAATTTATAAAAATAAAATTTATTTACTATGCTCATTATTTTTAAATAATAATAATCGACCTTTTACTTTCTAAAATAAAAGTAAAATTCTTTTTAAAAAACAAAAAAGAATCTCTGAGTTAATTATCGTACATAAAAAAAATAAAAACAATATTTTTTTGCAAAAAAATGGGGATAACTTTTTTACAAAATATTTATTCATTAAATTTAATGAATAAATATTAAATTATGTTCACTTCAAATTCTAAAATTATTCCTGTTTTTTCTTCTATATCATTAATTATTTCTCTTGCGAAAAATAAAATTTGTTTTGAACTTGATACTCCATTATTAACTAATACAAGAGAGTGATTTTTGTATACACATACATCTTCTCTACATACACCTTTCCATTTACCAATATTATCTAGAATCCAAGCAGCAGATAATTTAAAAGAATTATCTGTAATAACAAAATATTTTATATCTGGATATTTTTCTAAAATATAATTAAGTTTTTCTACTGTAACTATCGGGTTTTTAAAAAATGAACCAGCTGTACCAACTTTTTTTATGTCTGGTAATTTATTGACACGTATTTCTATTATAGCCTTACGCAAAGATGATAATGTTAGTGTTATTTTTTCTGCAGAACAAATAGAAATATTAGAGAAATATTTTTTTATATCTAAATATTCAGTCTTTAGTTTATCTATTTTTTTTAAATCAAATACAACATTTAGTATTACAAGTTTCTTACCTATAGGAGACTTAAATATACTATTACGATAACCAAATAAACATTCTTCATTTGTTAGCTTTGTTGTGATCATCGTATCAATATTTAATATCTCAACAAATTTAATTACATCTTTAACTTCTACACCATAAGCACCAATATTTTGTACTGGTGATGCACCAACCGTCCCCGGTATAGATGAAAGATTCTCAATTCCATATAAATTCATACCAACTACTTTTTCTACAAATTCATCCCACACTACACCGGCTCCAACAATAACTCTTATCTCATTACAACTAATCTCTTCAAACTTAATACCACCAATTTCTATCTTTATAACAACACCACCAAATTCATCATCTGGAATAATCACATTAGAACCACCACCAAGAATAAAAATTGGAAAACCATTTTCTTTTGCAAATAACACTGCTTCTTTAACTTCTTCAATACTCCTTACACAGAAAAAATACCGAGCATTACCTCCTGTTCTCATGGTGTTAAATTCTTTTAAAGATACATTTTCTCTAAACATATACAAAAAAAATTTCATACACTAGTGACCGGCGGGGGTAACTCCAAACAAAATGTCTTATGTGAGTGCGACCGCCGGTCACTAGTGTATGAAATTCACTTGTTATTATATACAGATATACTGATTTTGTCATCTGTTTATTTACATATACGAAAAACCCGCCATAAGGCGGGGCTTTCGTAGACATTTGTTTTGTTAAAGTAACCCTTTCAGGCACTCACGAATATATACTAACAGAATACATCACAAAAGTCAAGCAATCCGACATTTACCAGACGTCGGGCGTCTAGTAAATGTTATTAAATTTTCTTTTAAAGAGTGCTTATCTTATTTTAAACCTGGAATTTTAGAGTGATCTATCACACCCTTCCCAAATTCCCTGTCATATAGTATAACTTCTTTGTGTATGCTCTCTAATAAAGTTCCAGCTTTTACACCTAAACCTTCAGTCTTTAAATGATTATACTCAGCTAATTTCAAAGATAATTCCCTACTTACAACTTTTACATTTTCTATTATACTATGCCGTGCTGTAAGACTTCCATTTAAATTATAAATATAATTTTTAGACAAAACTTCTGTACCAGAATATTTACCACTACTTGCAAAAATACCAACATTACTTTCTCTTGCACCATCAACTATATGTTTTTTTACATCAAGATTATCAACGGTAATACTTTTTTTGGGTAGATTATCTACAAGATGATTACCGATGTTAATTTTACTTGGATTGTTGAAGTCTGTGATTTTTGGACCAACCTTATTAGAAGAAATTTGATGTGCAATCGCGCGTTTCACGTATTCTCCTGTTGTCTCACCGTTAATAGGTTTAACTTCCTTGTTTAGTCCATTTAGAAACTTCAACAACTGTTCTCTGTTGTGTTGCTCAGCAGCATCCATGCCTCCACCAAAAGGCTTACCAAAATGATTGTTCAATATATCTTCAACCTTCATGTCTTTAATCCCGACTATTCCATTTGATGGATCGCCATTCCATTCTCCTATTTGAGTACCCTTAAAAAATAGAAAATTATATTTGTAGATATCATCTATTTTATTTTGCATTATAGAATCTGCTTTACTTAATATTTCTGTAGAAAATGTCTTCATGCCATATTCATGCCCTGCATTATGCATGGATTCAGTAAATGTAGTTTGTGCATTAAAATCAGGTAAAGCATAACCATGGGGGGCAATAACTTCAAAATGTCCAGGTGTTCCTGCTTGTCCAGATACATATTCTACAACTGTACCTGAATGAACTAGGTTCACATCGCTTATGTGAACTAACCCTTCCTTACCAGGAATATGCACCATAGAATTCTTCCATGCTTCACCAAACTCATGGGGGTCTTTTACAAGAGATTTGGCAGAATCCCAAATATTACCCCCCTTTTCAATAATACTATGATCAATAACACCTCCAGGTAATTTTTCTTGCGACAAGAAAGTTGCTTTTTTGTCAACAGAATCTACTACATGTGAATTAGGCAAATCGTGATGCGCTTGCACCGGAGAATGAACATTGTTTGCATCAAGCGCCTGCGCATCTAACATATCCGCCTGTGTACCACCCATTCCACGAGTTTGATCCATAAGCATATCTGCCTGACTTTGCCCACCAGAAGATTGTGGAGCATTTTCTAACGCAACAGCACTAGAAATACCATCTGACATTGTGTCATGATGTACGTTCACAGGAGTAGTGGGAGAAACTACTTGCTTTGTGTTTAATACTTCATCTGTTGCTTTTTTACCCCACCCAAACCATTCTTCACCCAAATACCTAAATGCGTAACCTGCAACTGAAAAACCAGCAGCTACTGTAGCTCCTTTTATTATCTGATTTCTAATATATTTTTTCTGCGTATCTGAAATTTTTTCTTTTTTGAATTCTAAAAAACTTTCAAGACGTTTGTCTAGTTCAGTTTCCTCCATATCAAAAACTTCTTTTTCAGAAATAGCAAAACTTAACGCAGAAGTCAATTCATACTGCGAAGAAAGTTTACTCGCCCCATTACCATAATTGACTAGACCATCTTCTATTTTACCTTGTGTGTAACCAATACGTGCATTGAGAGAAATTAATAATTTTTTTCTTCTTTCAGAATTCTCTTCTATGTTTATATCTTCAATCGTCTTTTCTATTTTTAATTTTAAGACATTCGCATCTATAAAATTTTTTGTTTCTTTACTTTCATCTTTTACCCCACTCCGTGATTCCATTTCATGCTCTTTCAGTGAAGAATGTGCCCTATTCCTTGCACGAAAACCACCCAACAAAGCGGCAGCAATTGGTAATCCAGCAAGACCAATTAAACTTGTTGTAACACTTCTTGTCAAAAAACCAGCAGCAGAATAAATACCTTTCTCTGTTGCAATATTTGCCATTGCGTCTATCCATATTTTTTTGTCTGCAATATTTTGTAATTGTGATTTAACATCTGTGCTTGTATTAATAAACTGTTCACCATAAACCTGTGAATCAATATTATTCATATAAAGTGCTGCATTTTGATTTCCAACTTCACTTCTTTTTATTTCAAGAATATTTTCTTTCTCTTCTTCATATTCTTTACGTAATTCTTGATATTTCTTTTGTTCTTTTTTACTGGCAGTACCATAACGCCACTCCTGTGGTATTTTACTAAATTTTGTAGCTATATGATTAAAATCTTCAAGATTTTTCTTCTGTTCTGAATTTAAGTCATTCTTATCTGAAACATAAAGAATTTCAAGACTTCCATTTTTTGAAACCTCAACATCAGGACCATCATTTGTCCTTTTGATTAGTTGGGTAATTATTTCTTTATTTGTTTTAATATCACCAAAAACCATATCTTTCACTGCAGTTTTTTCCAACTTTTCTATCTGATATTTTTTACTAATATTTTGCCATATTTTCCCTAAAAATTTAGCGTCCGCGGTATCTTTTTTATAATTTATATTAGCTTCTTCATGAACTCTACCTAAAATTAATTGTTTTAAATTCTCTGCAACTAATAACCTCTGACCTTGTGAAAGAGTTTCAAATCCTTTTATTTTTTCTAATTCTTTAATAGTAACTCCGAATTCACCGAAGACACTAGATTCTTTTATCTCACTACTTAACA
>CAZPPV010000004.1:7427-17052 GCA_964588565.1 uncultured Candidatus Saccharibacteria bacterium
GTTTCTTTCATTTTAATTTTATTAAATCTTATATAATTATTTTTACTCTATTTCTACAATATACCACTACTATTCTTAATATATCACAGTTATGCATCAAATCAATATAAGATATTATTTTTCATATTTTCGCATAATCTCCTCTTCAATCTCTTCACGATTGCGACCGTATTTTAAATAAGATAATTCTTTAATATTCTCTATTATATCCTTATTCCCAACAGGAGGATGTAGCGCTTCTATATTGAAAGGTGGTACAGGAGAACCATCAACTAATAACTTTAAGTATGCATTGAAATTTTCAATATTCATGATATCTTTTGCTTCAAATACTGGTGCGAACTGCTTTTCCAAGAACTCTGCATCTTCTGAACCAACACGATATGTTGCAATAGAACCAACATTACCGAACACTGCATCACGAATTCCATCATCAAGCTGCTTAATGTATTGATGTGCGATATTTAAACTTAATCTATATTTTCGTGCCTCTGATAAAATAGTTGAGATAGAATTAGTTGTTACATTCTGAAACTCATCAATATAGAGATAAAAATCTGGTCTCTGTGTAGCATCAACACGTGAAAGTGCTGCTTGTAGTATTTTACCAACCAAAATAAGTCCAATTAAACTAGAATTAATATCACCTAAACGTCCTTTTGATAAATTAACAAATAAAATTTTTCTCTCATCCATTATTTTTCGAAAATTGAACGCTGATTTTTCCTGAGCGATAATCGGACGCATTATTTCATTGGCAAGAAATACATCAAACTTACTAGTAATATACGGCACGATATTTGCAAGTGCTGCTTCACCACCAGCTTGTCCTGCCACTTCTCGCCAAAATTGATTTATTACTGGATTTTTGGAACGTGAAAGTTTAAGCTCACGAAATTTCTCGTTTGTCATCACACGCGACACATCAAGTAAGGTATTACCAGTTTCTGGATCCTCAACAACAAGCATCGCAGAGTTTCTAAAATATTGTTCAAAAATAGGACCCATTGACTCGGGCGAACCAGAGTAAAGCTTTTGAAAAATTCCAAAAAGTTCATTTACTACGAAAGTTTTCTGCTCCGGGTAATTTGTATCATATTCAAGCATATTGAGCCCCATTGGACGCGCAGTATATGCAGGGTCAAAATATATTACATCATCAATACGTTCCTTTGGAATATTCGCAAGAATATCCTGTAAATCAGAACCATGGGGGTCTATCATGCAAACTCCATCACCATTTGCAATATCCTGAATTATCATGTTTTTAAGGAGCGTAGTTTTACCTGTACCTGTTTGACCTATAACGTAAAAATGACGCATACGGTCTTCCTTTTTAAAACGAACTTCTGTATCTTCATTCCTGTATCTGTTTACTCCCAATAGTATCCCCTCTTCAGATACTCCAGCAAGTGCAGGTGATTTTTTTGCTTTTTCTTCTCTAAGCTCCGCGGTAGCAACAGAGGTAACAGGAAAATGCAGGATTGTAGTAATTTCTTTTATATTAAGAGGAAAACTGTGACTTTCATCATACATACGATATATAAATTTATGCAAAAAAGAAGAAAGCTTTTTACTAGAAAAACGCTTAAAAGAAATACTATTCCAGGTTGGCTTGCCAAATTGATTAAAAGCAGATTCTATTTCATTTAATATCATTTCTGCATTTTCTTCATTACTAGCTGATACAACAATACGAATATTTATATCCATAATTGGCGAAGCAATCTTTGACACAATTCCTTCTATTGTCTCTTCTCCCTCTTTTAGCCTGTTCTCCTCACCAACTTTATTTTTATCTGTCTTTGGTGCGCCAAAAATAATATCTTTAAACGCTCCGCCAAATTCTTTTGCGATACGTACGCCTTCACTCTCTGTTGCTTTTTTTAATGATTCACCTTTACGCACTTTATCAAGTGCAGATTTATATTTTTTATTATAAATATCACCAGCAGGTGACAACACGAGCTGTATTGCTGCACCTTCTCCTTTGCGATTAATCTTTGAAAAAGCGCTCAATATAACACTTAAAGGATCGTGTTCAAACTCATCATATGTCTTAACGGATAAAATCGGATTATCACTTGGAACAGCATACGATGCGAGAGTTACACCACTGTTATTAAAAAGATTAAAATCTTCTTTATGTTCATCTATCCGCGCATCAGGGAAAACAGCTAGTAATTGTTTTTCAAAAAGACGTTCACGTATGCGTGGAACAGCACAATAAAATACTATCTCTCCTTCATAATTCGACCGAGCTATCTCAATTGTAAAATGCCGTGCTGTACTATTATCCACACTTGAAACAGAAAGCATGCCCGCATAAAACTGCTCCATACCTGCCACAAGCTCAGAAAACTTACGCTCTTGTCCTTCTGGGCTTATCTTAGGGAGAGCTATCTCAAAAAGCTTCATACGAAGAGACTTAAAAAGTGGTGTCCCTTCCTTGAGTCCATGTACACTACCGAGCTCAATAAGATATTGCACCAAAAGCCGATGAAAATCATCACGAATATGCGGACTAAGTTTTTCGGCAACCTCAAGTGCATTTTTAATTCCCTTTTCCTCTACAATACCAATAATGTCATCAACAGCCTTTTCGTGTTCAGTGCTAAAATGAAGAACCGTTTCCTCTATTTCGTCCACTTTCATGCGATGATTATCCGTAAGAACATTCTCTGGTTTTTTATCTATATATTCATTAACCTTTTCTACTACAATCTCCTCATTAGACTTTTTTTCACCTTGCTCCTCTAAAAAACGCTCCTTCTCTGCAACTTGTGCACGCAAAAAAGAAATTTCCTCCTCTGGTGAGTTAAACTTTGGCACTTCCACCCCGCCACCCGCAAATTTTTCTCGATTTTCCATTACTAAGTATTATACCAAAGATAAAAATAATTGCTTAACATCACCTATAATCTTTGCTGTGCATTATATTATGAAATTCAAAAACAAATCAACGAGGTTCCACCTCGTTGATTTGTAGGATTATTCCTAATCTAACTGTGTCAAAATCTCTGGTACGTTATCAGTAATGAGAATAGTATGTTCAAAATGAGCACTGTTCTTGCCATCCGCGGTGCTAAAAGTAAAATCATCTTTGGTAGATAATAAAACATTTTTAGTTCCTCTATTGATCATCGGCTCAATAGCTATAACCATTCCTGGTTTTAATTTCACTCCTGTACCAGATCTACCAAAATTTGGAATAAACGGCTCTTCGTGTACATTATGTCCCACTCCATGCCCTCCAAGGTCTTCAACAATTCCGAGTCCTGTTCCGTATATCACTTTTTCTACAGCAAAACCAATATCCCCAACATGCCCACCACCGACAGCAACATCTATACCAGCATAAAGTGCACGTTTTGTAATAGAGATTAAATCTTTTGAAGCTGTATCAATGTCACCAACGGGAACAGTCATCGCAGTATCAACAAAGAGTCCTCTGTGACTAAGCCCCAAATCTATACCTACGATATCGCCTTTTTCTATAATCCTGCTACTAGGAATACCATGTACAATTTCCTCATTCACAGACACACACAACGTGGCAGGATAAGATGAAGAAGAACCATCTGGTTGATATCCCAAAAATGCAGGAACATCACCTTCTTCTCGTATTAAACTTTCAGCAATTTTATTAAGTGATGCCGTAGTAACTCCTTCGAGTACTTTTTTGCTTACTTCATTTAATACATACGCAAGATGCTTCCCACCTTCACGTAATATTTCTATTTCATCTTTGTTGTATATCATATTTTATTTACTAAAAACTTTTTCTATCATATCACTATGAACTTCTTCGATTGTTTGCTCTCCATTTATAAAAATAAAATTATAATCTGAATTATCCCTATAAAAACTTACGGCAGGAATCACATCATTTTCGAACCAATCAAGACGTTTTCTAATTTCCTCTATTTTTAAATCGTCAGCGCGCCCGCGCGCCAACAATCGCTCCTCTGACCATCCACGCGACACATCAAGATAAACAATAAACGGCTTTGTACGCTTATAAAACTTTATCGCCGTATCAAGTACGCGAGCCTCATTCAACGACCTTGGTGTCCCGTCAATAATAAGATGTTCTTCATTTTTAATATTTTCAATAAATGCATTTGACCATATCCATATAGCCAAAAAGTCAGGCTGTCTATTACCTTCTTTCATTATTTCACTTGCAATGTTATTGGCAAAACCCTCAGTTGCGACAAAATCTCTAAAATGTTGCCCTGTCTGAAGATAAAAAACATCATCTTCAGAGTGTTTCTCCTTTAAATCATCAATTAGCAATTTCACCTGCGTTCCTTTGCCACACCCAGACCGCCCAATAAATATAAAAGTTTTAAAATTCATTATGTTAATTATATCACAATAAATAGTAAGATATTAAATTGATGGAGGTCGGGCCTCCATCAATTCGGACCTCCATCAATTTTTATCAATTTAAGAAATTTTAATACTCACGCATGGAAACCTGCGCATCCACTTTGTTTATAAAATCCAATACAACAGACACAACAATAAGAAGTGCCGTACCACCAATAGCAAATTCTCCAATATTTGTAAGTGATTGCATTATCAACGGTAACACTGCTATAACACCTAAAAACAATGCGCCGACAAAAGTAATTCTTGTTAATACTTTTCCTATATATTCATTTGTTGATTTACCAGGACGTACACCTGGAATGAATGCCCCACTCTGCTGTAAATTTTTTGCAATTGCTTCAGGGTCAAAAGTTACCGCTGTATAAAAATATGTAAATGCAAATACAAGAATAAAATAAAATGATGAACTAAACCATGGATTGGAAATAAAACTTTTAATAGCGCCCGCAATAGAAGCAACGGTATTATTGTCTATCTGAGAAAGGTAACCAACAAGGACTCTTGGAAAAATCAAGATTGACAGTGCGAAAATTATGGGAATAACACCCGCTTGATTCACACGCAATGGAAGATATGTTGAAATACCTCCATATACCTTCATCCCCCTTACTCTTTTTGCATAAGTAATTGGAATAGGGCGTTCTGCTTCAGTTATGACAACAACCCCAGCAACAATCGCAACTGCTGCTGCTATAAAACCAATATACATAGGAATCTGTGCTATATCAAATGTAACCATCAATTGTGCAAGTGTTTTTGGAAGACTTGAAATAATTCCAGCAAAGATTATTAGTGACACGCCATTACCAATACCAAACTCTGACATCAACTCACCAATCCACATAAGAAGTACCGATCCAGCAACAATTATTAAAACGTTCACGAGCAAATCCATACCACCTAGACTTGGTATTGCACCTTGTTTTTCCAGAAATATTAATAATGCATACCCCTGAACAAAGGCGAGCGGGACTGTCAAAAGCCTAGAATATTGAGCGAATTTTTGCTTTCCTAATTCTCCTTCTTCGTGATACATCTGCTTTAATTTCTCGGACATCATGGTAAGGAGTTGCATGATAATGGATGCTGTAATATAAGGACCAACCCCGAGCATAACAAGAGAAACAGCGGATAACCCTCCACCTGTCAAAAGATTAAGAAACCCTAAGGTCTGACTACCTGCTAATAATTGATCTATACGAAAACCCACAGCAGCTGGAATAGGTATGTTTGCAAGCAATCTAAATATCGCAAGAAAAAACAAAACAAATAATATTCTATTTCTAAGTGAAGAATCTCTAATTATTAACTTTGTTTTTTGTATTATATTGTCCATGATAATTCATGACTCTAAACCTCAACTTTTACACTTCCACCTGCTTTTTCTATTTTTTCTATTGCACTCTTTGACACGCTACATCCTTCAACTTCTATTTTTTTTGTAATTTCTCCCATTCCAAGTATTTTAATACGGGGTATTCTTCCCTTTATTTTTTTTAATATTCCTTTTTCAATAAGTAAAACAGGGGACACAACCTCTCCATCAGAAAACATTTTTTCAAGAACGGTTATGTTGATAGGGGATTTTTTTACAACACTAGAATTTACAGTTCTCGCTCTATTTTTACCAAATCCTCTTTTCTTTGGTAACTTTTTTATAATATCACGCATCTCTGGACGAAGCTTACTACCTGCTCTTGCTTTTTGCCCTTTTGTACCTCTACCTGATGTCTTACCTCTTTTACCACCACGTCCAACTTGGCGTGATTTTTTATTTGGTGTATTTCTTTTTAATTGGTGTATTTGCATGATATTTTTTACAGTTTACCAAGCTCTTCGAGCGCCTTAATAGTAGCCCGCGCATTGTTTAACTTATTTTTACTTCTAGATAAAATCTTTGAGCTCACATCTGTTACCCCAGCAAGATCAAGTACGTTTCTAACAGAACTACCAGAAACAAGACCCTTACCGGGAGATGGCTTGATAATAACTCTCGTACTTGCAAATTTGGCACTTATCTCGTGAGGAATAGACATGTTCTTGTTAAGTTTTATCTTGACCATATTCTTTTTGGCACTTCTTACGGCTTTTTCAATTGCAGAAGAAGTATCAGAAGATTTACCAACTCCAACTCCAACTCTACCTTTCTTGTCTCCAGCAACAAGAGATACACTAAAAGAAAATCTTCTTCCTCCAGAAACCACACGTGTAACCCTTCTTATGTCTACAACTTTTTGTTCAAACTCTGGCTTTGCACGTTCTCCTTTTCCTCTTCTTGTTGGTCTTCTTCCTCTTCTGTTGTTACGCATGCGAGGTCTTGAATCTGTATTTGATTTTACTCGTGTTGCAGGAGAAGAAGCATCGTTACTTTTTTGTGTAGTAACTTCTTTTTTAACCTCTTGATTATTATTTTTCTCTTCGCTCATATTTATTTATTATTTAAAAAGTAAGCCCTCCTTCACGCGCACCATCCGCAAGCGCTTTTACCCTACCCGTAAAAATAAAACCACCTCTATCAAACACAACCTTACTTATATTCTTCTTTTTCGCAACTTTTGCTAAAAAAATACCAACCTCCTTTGCTTTTTCTGTTTTATTTTTACTTTTTGATTTATCATCTGAAGCAAAAGAAAGAGTAATTCCCTTATTGTCATCTATCAATTGTGCATAAATATATCTATTTGATCTAAAAACACAAAGACGTGGTAGCTCTGATGTTCCAGCTACTCCTCTACGAATTTTTTTATGCCTTCGTATCCTATGTGCAGTTTTTGTGTTATTTATCTTTTTCATATCAATTCTAAAAATTTACATTATACAGACTTCTTACCTTGCTTTCTTCTAACCACCTCTCCTTCATATCTAATCCCTTTACCTTTGTATGGTTCAGGTTTCTTCAATGCTCTAATATTTGCAGTAAATTGACCAACTAATTCTTTATTTACTCCAGACACCATAATAGTATTCTTCTCAACGGTAACATTTAATTCTTTTGGAATCTTTACATTAATCTTGTGTGAAAATCCAAGACTCAAAATAAGCTCTTCTCCAGACATTTCAACCTTAAAACCAACACCTTCGATTATAAGTTTCTTTTCAAATAACTTATTTACTCCATCAACCATATTTCTTATATGAGACGAGTATGTACCCCACAGTGCATTTGTAAAATTCGAATCATTCGTTGGTTTAAGCTTTACTTCCTTATCATCAATCATAATATCTATTTCACTACCAAATTCTCTAGTTAATTCTCCAAGCGGTCCTTTTACAACAATAATATTGTCGTTTTTTACGACTTCTGTTTTTTTAGGTATAGTGATGGGTTGTTTTCCTATTCTGCTCATAATAATTACCAAATTTTAAATAATGCTTCACCTCCAACATTCTCCTTTCTAGCTTCATCTCCTGTCAAAATACCCTTTGGAGTTGAAAGTATTAAAATACCATATCCACTTCTAACCTGTTTAATATCACGGTAACCATAATAAACTCTACAAGATAATCTGGAAATTCTCTGCATATTTTTTACTTTTGGTTTACCTTCTTTGTCATAAGCTATACCAACTTCAATTACTTTCTTTGTTTTCTTACCCTTACTTGACACAGAGGAAAGATACCCTTTTTTCAAAAGAACACCAGCGATAGATATTTTTAATTTTGAATGCGGAATTACCATAGATTCCTTTCCAGCAACCCCGGCATTTTTGATTCTTATTAACATGTCTGCAATTTTATCGTTCATTTTTTATTTATCTATAATAATCTAAATATTAATCAGTAATTAAAATTACCAAGACGATTTCTTGATGCCTGGAATCTTACCTTCATTAGCAAGTTCTCTAAAGCAAATTCTACACAGATCAAAATCTCTCATATATCCATGTACTCTACCACACCTAAAACAACGCCTCACAATCTGTGAACTGAATTTTGGTTTTTTTTGTGATCTTGCTATAACTGATTTTTTTGCCATAGTTGTAAGTGCATACAGCACAAAGCTGTAATAATAAATACATATACAAATTTAATCTACATTATCCAATATCACATCATCTTTCTTTATAACCCTAACATAGGATACAAAAGGAGAATGACGGATTGAATAAAAACAACGCTCAAAAGAACGTAAACATATACTAACAAATACAAAGAAAAAGTCAAATCTCAAAATCTCAAGTTTAGTTTCATTACTAACCATAACAAACAAAAGCCGGCTACGCCGGCTTTTGTTTGTTATATAAATTACTTATCTAAAAACAATCACTATATTATACCACATATTTTGGGAAACAAAGGGGTCTGACCCTATTTATCTTATTTATCTATTTATTTTTTACACTTATCACCAATCTACATTTACAAATCCTGGTGCACCATCACCACCAGAATTAAAACCACTACTAACACCACCAACACCCCTAGAACCAACTTTTATTGAAATAACTTTGCCAGGTATAACTTTATATACATAATCTTTATAAGCACTAGAACCCAAACCAGCAACACCACCATAATTAAAACCATATGGATTATAAAGAGGACCATATCCACCACCGCCACCAGCACCATATCCAGTTGCATTACCACCATTATTTATACCATTTACTAAACCAAACCAACTTTTTGCGCTAGGGCCACCAATAACTCCTCCAGGAGCTACTAATCCAGCACCAGTAATTAATGAGCCAAAATAAGAGTCACCACCACTTGTACCACTAACACTAGGTACAGCAGTTATATTGCCACCACCATCAGTAGTACCGCTACTACTACCACCATCTCCACCACCACTCATATTTATAGATACAGTTGTTATTCCTGCAGGCACTATCCATGTATAAGAACCTGGTACTTTGAATGATTTACTTCCATGCAAAGGCGTTATTTGTGCCGTAGTCTGAACTGTATTATTTGCAAATTTAATACTACCTACTTTAACTTGACCTGTAGCAGTCACACTATCTGTATACACATTAGTTGCTGTTAAGTTACCTTTCGCAGTTATGTTATTATTCACAGCAACAGTGTTCGCAGCCAAGTATGGTGTCGATATCCATGAAGTTGCACTTAATTTCGGTGCTGTTACAGTTCCACCCGATATTATATTCCCATTGGAAGTAAAGCTCCCTTTCTTAGTCTGCGGAGTGAGCCCAGAATTTATAGGAGCTCCCACGTTGCCACCTGGAGGTGCTAACGTGGGAGCTGTCCATGCATATACATAGCT
>CAZPPV010000005.1:0-1975 GCA_964588565.1 uncultured Candidatus Saccharibacteria bacterium
ATGCTTCAAAAAATGAAAAGGTTACCCAAAAAAGAAGTTGATCAAAAACAAATTGCAAAGCTTGAAGACAGAGTTCGATTACTTGAGGGTAAAAAACAATTATATGGTACTTCGTTTAATATAGACCTTAAGACAAAAAAACTTACAGTGGATCCTATTTATGATATTAAAAACATTGATAAACGACGAAAGAAATTAGGGTTAGACAGCTTTGAAGCACATAAAAAAAGAGCTTTTGAAAGCTATAAGAAATTTCGGATAGAACAGAAAAATCAAGATTTTAAAGTTTAACGTATCGTTGGCTATGTTATCAGTTCAGAATATCACAAAAGAATATTACAGTGGAGTGGTTTTGAAAAATGTAAGTTTTTCACTTTCATGTGGAGAAGTGGTTGGTTTGGTCGCCCCAAACGGTACAGGCAAATCAACTCTACTTAAACTTATTGCTGATGAAGGTGAAGTTGATAGTGGGGCAATTATTTTTCAAAAAGGAATTAAAATTGCACACTTTCCGCAAGAGGTGTGCACGAATATTTCAATTTTACAATATCTTAAAAACAAAGAAGGTGAAAATAATAATATAGCAAAATTATTGAAAAAAGTTGGTCTCGGGGATATTTCACACGATAGAGTATTAAATGAATTGTCTGGTGGGCAAAAATCAAAAGTTGCTCTTGCAAAAATATTATCAACAAAAGCGGATGTTTATTTACTTGATGAACCTACAAATAATCTTGATTTTATTACTTTGAAGTTAATGGAGGAATTTATTATATCAAGTAGTAGTGCTTTTATTGTGATTTCACACGACAGAGAATTTTTAGATAGAATTGTTGGTAAAATATTTGAGATTGATGAGTTTACACATTCGTTAAGAATATACAATGGAGGGTATAGTGATTATTTAAAACAACACGAAATGCAAATAATAAAAGAATGGGCAGAGTATGGTGACGCTCAAACAAAAAAGAAAAAACTTAAAAAAGCTATTGATAAAAAAGTGGAGGATATTGGAAAGATAAATAAAGAAGTACGTGATAGAAGAAAACTAGCAACAAACATCACCGCGAAAAAAGTCAGAGCAGAGATTTTAGATAGAGCTGGGAAGATTGCAAAACAAGGGAAATCAATAAAAAATAAACTACAGTCGTATCACCTTGATGAAACAGAAAAGCCAAGAAGTCGGTTGCCTCTTAAATTGCATTTTAATGATATTGAACAAAGTGGAACAAAAGTGTTTTCTATTGTATGTATAAACAAAATTATTGGAGATAAACACATAGGACCAATTGACCTTGATATTTTATACGGAAATAGGATACTTATACTTGGAGACAACGGAGCAGGAAAGACGACGTTTCTGAAGATGTTACTTGGAGAAATAACTCCTGATAGCGGAAAAATAGAAAGAGGCACAAAATTGTGCGTAGGTTATTTGCCACAAATTACAGATAGTGATCAAAGTCATACAGTATTGTCATTTTTTAAAAAAAATACACCAGACAAAGAAGAAGGTGATGTACGAAAAACACTCAATCGATTTAATTTAAAACAAGAGGATATAGACAAAACATTAAATGAATTAAGTCCAGGATTACGTTCACGACTTGTTTTAGCA
Organism: uncultured Candidatus Saccharibacteria bacterium; assembly: GCA_964588565.1. Classification (GTDB taxonomy): domain Bacteria; phylum Patescibacteriota; class Minisyncoccia; order Phycocordibacterales; family UBA1539; genus CAYSEK01. The sequence continues at coordinate 1,619 of CAZPPV010000005.1, forward strand.
ACGATGATGATATCTAAACCAAATTGTCTTATTCTTGATGAACCTTCAAACCATCTTGATCTTGAAGTTCTCGAAAAACTTGAAGATGCTCTGATTCAATATAGAGGTACTATCATTCTAGTGTCCCACGACAGAAGACTAATAAGAAAAATAGGATTCACAAAAACGTACAACTTGTCAAATAAGGGCGTCCTTGAAGAAATTATGGATGTTGATAAATACATTGGAGGAATTACGTAGAATTATTTTATTTAAAAATTATTCTACTACTTTTATTTTTCTTGTATACTTTTTCTACCTGATGTTTATTTAAATGTTGGTACGATAGATTTGGATCGCAATAGTGTCGCCATGTTT
>CAZPPV010000005.1:2075-16123 GCA_964588565.1 uncultured Candidatus Saccharibacteria bacterium
AGCAATGAGTGAGAATAATAACAAAAAGGTACTTTTGTCTGGCATTAAGCCAACAGGTAGGCCTCATATTGGTAACTATTTTGGTGCAATGAAGCAGTTTGTGGATATGCAGGACGGGTATGATACACGGATCTTTGTGGCTAATTACCACGCACTTACAACACTTCAGGATGCAAAGGAGCTCCAGAAAAATACACTGGATGTGGCTATTGATTATTTGGCTATTGGGCTTGATCCGCAGAAGGTTAATATATTTCTACAAACAGACGTACTGGAAGTTGCGGAGCTTATGTGGGTGTTTGACTGCATTACCACAATGCCATATCTGCAGAGAGCGCATTCGTACAAAGATGCCATGGCTAAAGGTGAAGAGGTAAATGTTGGAACTTTCAATTATCCAATGCTTATGGCGGCGGACATACTTATACAGAATGCTGATGTTGTTCCTGTTGGAGCAGATCAAAAACAACATATTGAATTTACTCGTGACACCGCGGAGAAGTTTAATAGACTTTTCGGAGAGATATTCAAAATACCTGAGCCGATCATTATGGAAGAAGTAAAAGTAGTCCCTGGCACAGACGGCAGGAAAATGAGCAAAAGTTATGGTAATACAATCCCGCTTTTTGCAGAAGATGATGAGATAAAAAAGGCGGTAATGTCTATTGTAACCGATTCAAAAGCACCGGAAGAGCCAAAGAATCCAGAGGAGGATAATATTTTTGCATTGCACAAGCACTTTAGTTCTGATGAGCTTTCTGGTATAGAGAAAAGATACAAAGAGGGAGGTATGGGTTATAAGGAATCAAAAGAAATACTGATTAAAAACATGATTTCTTTTATTGCACCGCTTCGTGAAAAAAGAAAAGTTATAGCAGGGAACAAAGAGGTAGTAATTAAGATATTGGAAAACGGTGGTAATATTGCACGCTCTATCGCAAAAGCCAAGATGATGAAGGTGCGGGATAAGGTTGGGTTGAGTATTTAACATTATGAAAGAATCTTTCAATCAACAACCCGAGCCAGATACAACAATCCTAATGCAGGCAGAGATTTTAAAAAACCATCCTGATTGGATAGAGGCGCACGCAAAAGACTTTAGGAATTTTATAGACAATAATCCGGAAATTATTGAACGCTACAAAGAGAATCCAGAAGAAACTGTTGGCGAGGTGGAGAAAAGATTTTATCATTAATAATTCAGAATAAGAAAATAATTATGGAACGAACATACATAAAAGATTTACATGAGCAGATTGATAAAAAGGTAAGCATCGCCGGATGGGTGGATGTTCGGCGCGATCAAGGAAAAATGGTTTTTTTTGATTTTCGTGACATTTCCGGCAAAGTACAGGGAGTTGTTTTGCCTGGGTCAGAGGCAATAGGCATAGCAAAAGATTTGCGTTCGGAGTGGGTCGTGAGAGTGATAGGAAGAGTGAATTAAAGACCGGGAAAAACGGTTAAAGAAGGAGCATTAAATGGAGATATTGAGCTTGAGGTACTTGAGATTAAAGTTTTAAATGAAGCAAAAACGTTGCCATTTGATATCTCGAAAGACACAAAAGATGTAGATGAAACAGTTAGGTTAAAATATCGTTACTTAGACCTCAGGACTGAGCGGATGCAGAAAAATATGAAAATTCGAAGTGAGTTTGTGAGAAGATGTCGCAAATTCCTTTTTGAAGATGGGTTTATAGAAATAGAAACACCACTTTTGACAGAATCAACTCCAGAAGGGTCACGTGACTTTGTTGTTCCTTCGCGATTACACCCAGGTGAATTTTATGCCCTGCCTCAATCTCCTCAGCAGTATAAACAACTTTTGATGACGGCTGGGTTTGAAAAATATTTTCAAACTGCACGAGTATTTCGTGACGAAGACTTGCGAGCTGATAGAGGGTTCGAGCACACACAAATTGATATTGAAATGTCATTTATAGAGATGGAAGATGTGATGAGTAAAACAGAAAAGATGATGATAGATACTGTAGAGAGTATGGGTTATACAATAAAACAGAAGCCATTTCCTCGTATTGCTTATAAAGATGCAATGGAAAAATATGGCGATGATAAATTTGATTTAAGAACGGAAGAGGATAAAAAAAATGGAGTGCTTGCGTATGCATGGGTAATAGAATTCCCATTTTTTGAAAAAAAGGATGATGGTAAATGGACATTTACACATAATCCATTTTCAATGCCTATCCCAGAGCATATTGACTGGTTATTAAAAGGTGGAAATATAGAGCAAATTATAGCGCAACAATATGACCTTGTGTGTAATGGTTTTGAGACGGGCGGTGGGAGTATTCGAGCACATAAACGAGGTATTCTTGAGGCGACATATAAAATAATGGGTGACACACAGGAAGAAACAGAAAAAAAGGTAGGACATATGCTAGATGCATTTGATTATGGTACACCGCCTCATGGTGGGATTGCACTTGGTGTGGAGCGCAACGTAATGAACCTTACAGGTGAAAATGGACTACGCGAGGTTCAGGCATTCCCAATGACTCGTGGAGGACAGACTTCTGTAATGAAAGGACCTACTGAATTAAAAGAAGAACATCTGAGAGAATTTAGTTTAGATACAAAGAAAAAGTAACTTAAAGGAAAACTAGTCAGATTATTTATTGGAGAATAAAGATAAAAATTAAGAAGAAGTATTTAATCGCGTGGTTATTTTACATCCACTGAATTCAAAAATACTTTAAGTTCTTCACCTACAAGAACTCTGTGTTGACCTGTTTTTAGGTTTTCTAACTTTATATTCGCAATACGGATGCGTTTTAGGCTTTGCACTTGGTATCCGAGCGCTGCGCACATCCGGCGTATCTGGTGTTTTTTCCCTTCGGTTAGCACTATGCAGAATGTAAGAGGATTAATTTTTTCAGTCTGTGTGGGTTTTGTTTTGTATCCTTCAATTTTGACACCAGATTTCATATCTTTAAGAAAAAATCCAGTAATTTTTTTGTCTACTTTTATAACATATTCTTTCTCGTGTGCATATTTTGGATTAAGTAGTCGGTCTACTATTCTCCCGTCATTTGAGAGGAGCATCAATCCTTCTGATGCTTTATCAAGACGCCCAAGAGGTGAGAGCGGAGTTTTGTATTTAAAAACATCTTCAATCCCTTTCTCTCCAGGTTGCGGGTTGTGTGAAACTATACCTTTTGGTTTATTGTAAGCAATATAGACATATTTACCTGCTTCTTCTTTCACCTTCTTACCTACTTCCACATTGTCATCTTCATTCACCTTATCGCCAAGTATAGCCACACGTCCATTTATTTTTACAAGTTTATTTTCAATAAATTTATCAGCTTTTCTCCTACTACAATATCCGTTTAGGAAAAGATATCTATTAATACGAATAGGGTATTGTATTTTCTCTGTTTGAGTCATTCTATACACTATAGTCATTTTTTAGGATTTTACCAGTCTTTTTCGGTGATGTATTTTTAATAAATGCTTTTATGATCTATCTATATAGTTGAATCTTTGCTGAAATAATTTTTGTTTTAAAGTCTATGTAAATGGCAAATTGATGGAGGCCCGACCTCCATCAATTTGCCATTTACATAGCTATATTTTTATTTTAGACAGTTTGGTGCGTAACCATTGAAAAAGTGCTTAAAAATGGTACTATACTAGCTATGAGTTCTGAATTTACCATAAAAACTGAAGTATTTGAGGGTCCGTTGGATTTACTACTATCTTTGGTAGAGAAACGAAAACTTTTTATAAATGATATTTCTTTGGCTACAGTAGCAGATGACTATGTATTATATTTAAAGAAGCTTCAAAATCTTCCGGTAGGACATACTGCTAATTTCATTTTAATTGCATCAACTCTTATTCTGATAAAATCGAAATCCCTTTTACCGACGCTCAAACTTACAGAAGATGAAGAGGCAAGTATTGAAGATTTGGAGCATAGATTAAAAGAGTATAAACGTATAAAAGAACTAAGTATTCAAATAAAAAGTAAATTTGGTAAAAATATTATGTTCCAAAGAAATTCACCAATACAAAGAGACCCAGTGTTTTCTCCAGATAAAAAAACAAGTACTGAAAGTATGTTTTCTGCAATTAAAAACGTCATAAAAAGTATACCAAAAAAAGAAACAATTCCTCAAACAATAGTCAGAAAAGTAATTAGTTTAGAGAGAGTGATTGAGAACCTTACGGTAAGAATACAGTCTAGTTTATCGATGAGCTTCAAAGAATTTGTTGGAGTAGGCAAAAAAGAAAGATCTGAGATTGTCGTTGGTTTTCTTGCAATGCTTGAGCTTGTAAAACAGGGAGCGATAGATGTTATACAGGGTGAGACATATGGTGATATAAATATGGAATCAAAGAAAATCGAAGTGCCAAAATATATATAATAAATTTATGTCTTTAATATTAGATTCAAAAATAGAAGCAATACTTTTTTTTAAGTCAGAACCAATCTCTATAAAAAAACTTGCACAGATATTAGAAGTTAGTGAGGAGGATATACAAAATGGTATATCAATGCTAAAGGAAAAACTTTTAGATAGGGGAGTAAGTTTAATACACAAAGATAAAGAGGTGATGCTGTGTACATCTGTAGAGTCTAGCGAGATGATAGAGGGAATGATAAAAGAAGAATTATCTAAAGATTTAGGAAAAGCAGGGCTTGAAACATTATCTATTGTGCTATATAGAGGGCCAGTAACTCGCAGTAGAATAGATTATATTAGAGGTGTAAGCTCTACTTTTATATTACGAAATTTACTTGTGCGAGGACTTGTTGAGCGTATTTCAAATCCTAGCAATCAAAGAAGTTTTCTATACCGTCCCACATTTGAGCTTCTGTCTTACTTAGGAGTATCCAACATAGAAGATCTTCCAGAATACAATGAAGTTAAAAATGAATTAAAAATATTTGAAACACAAGAAGTAGACAATGATTTGTCTACTGGTGGACAAGATAAAGAAAAAATAAACAATGAATTGAACACATCAGATAACCACTATAGTAATGAAATCATTGAAAATAAAGAAGTAGAAGAAAAATATGAACAACAATAATAATAACAACAACGATAATCTACATTTATTAGTAATTATTCTAGCACTGCTCGTTATTATTACTGGTCCATATTTATTTAAACAAGTATTTAAGAAAAATACTGCAGAAAAAATAAATCATTTAATAAGTAGCAATAATGCAAATTATAAAAAGCCTGTTAATCCCTTTTTGAATTTAAAACTCGGAGCTAAGGCTGTGTATGTGTTAGATGTAAATAGTGGTAAAAAAATATATGGATATAACGAAAATAATGCCCTTCCGCTTGCATCTCTTACAAAATTAATGACGGTTATCGTAGCTACGGATTTGATTCCTAAATCAACTATCGTAACTGTAGATAAAAGGGATATAGAAGAAGAAGGTGACTCTGGGTTGTTTGTTAATGAGAAATGGAGATTATCTGATATTATCGATTTCACACTTACCGCATCATCTAACGATGGTGCTAGTGCAATAGCATCAGTTGCGGGTTCTTTTGGGCAAAATGCGTATGGAATGTCACAAAAAGAAGCCAAAAGTATTTTTGTAAAAAAGATGAATGAAAAGAGTAAAGAATTAGGATTATTAGATATGCGGTTTTTGAATGTATCTGGTTTAGATATAAACGACAAATTGAGCGGTGCATATGGTTCAGCAAAAGATGTGGCGGAATTGATGGCGTATGCTATCGAAAATAAATTATCTATTATTGACGCGACAGCCTTTAAGGATATATCGCGTACGTCATTAGATAAAATTAAACATGAAGCAATAAATACAAATGAATATGTTGGTGATATACCTGGTTTAATTGCTTCAAAAACTGGTTATACTGATTTGGCTGGTGGAAATCTTGTTGTGGCGATTGATGTAGGTTTATCTCATCCTGTCGTAATTGCTGTATTGGATTCAACTATAAAAAAACGATTTACAGATGTAGAGAAATTAGCATGGGCTGTAATAAATCAATTGGATATGAACAAAAAAATAAAGTAATTTTTTTGTTTTTGATTAGTATTTAATATATAATAATAAACAATGATAATAGATGTAGCAAAAGTTTTTATACCATCAGCAGTTGCTTTTTTTATTGGGATATCCATCACTCCATTACTTACTTATTATCTTTATAAATACAAGATGTGGAAGAAGAAAGCTGGTAAAATGGCAATCGGTGGTGGTGATACTCCTATTTTTAATAGATTACATAAAGATAAAGAAGTAGGCACTCCAAAGATGGGTGGTATTATAATATGGCTGAGTGCTTTACTTACAATTTTTGCAATATGGTTAATATCAAAAATGTTTCCTTCTGAACTTACGGAAAAACTTGATTTTTTAAGTAGAAATCAAACGTGGCTACCATTATTTACTCTTATTTTCGGGTCGCTTATTGGTCTTATTGATGATGCCTTAGAAATAACAGGTGCAGGAGGCCACTTCGCTGGTGGTCTTTCATTAAAAAAAAGACTTCTCGTTGTTGGTGCGATTGGTACAATCGGCGCATGGTGGTTTTTTGTAAAACTTGGTGTATCCAGTGTTGTGATTCCATATATAGGTATAGTAAACTTCGGATTTTGGTTTATACCTTTTTTTATTATTGTAATGTTGGCTGTGTATTCAGGTGGTGTTATAGATGGAATAGATGGACTTGCAGGAGGAGTTTTTGCTGTTATATTTTCAGCATATTCAGTTATTGCATTTTTTCAAAATCAAATAGATTTAGCTTCTTTTTGTGCCGTAATAGTTGGCGGTCTTTTAGCATTTTTGTGGTTTAACATACCTCCGGCAAGATTTTATATGGCAGAAACAGGTACTATGGGTCTTACTGTAACACTATCTGTTGTTGCATTTCTTACGAATACAGTTTTTGTATTACCTATTATTGCATTTCCACTATTCATCACGGTGCTTTCAGATATAATACAAGTAGTTTCTAAAAGATATAGGAATGGTAAAAAAGTATTTTTAGTAGCACCAATACATCATCATTTTGAGGCAATCGGTTGGCCACCATACAAAGTCGTTATGAGATTCTGGGTAATTTCTATTGTTTTTGCAATTATTGGTATGGTTATAGCTTTGATAGGATAATATAAAAAAAATGATACGACGTAAATCAGATAGATTCTTCCTTGGAATAGTTTTTGTACTAGTATTCCTAGGATTTCTTTTGTTAACCTCTGCTTCTTTGGGTCTTCTTGCTAGGGGTAACGTAAGTTTTTCTGATGTTGCTTTCAAGCAACTTTTTTTCGGTATTTTTCTCGGGAGTATTGCGCTAATCATAACCTCAAATATTAACTATCGATTTTGGAAAAAATATTCTTTCTATCTCTTCTTTGCTTCAGTAATATTTTCTTTATTTGTGTTTATACCTGGACTTGGGTTAGGACATGGCGGTGCAAACAGATGGATAAACCTTGGTTTTGTGTCCATGCAACCTGCAGAATTTTTAAAACTTGGATTCGTAATATATTTTGCTGCAATACTTTCTTCTTTAAAAAGTAAAATACATACCTTTAAATATGGAGTACTACCAAGCGCATTAATTCTACTTTTAATAAGTGCCGTGTTGCTTAGTCAGCCAGATACAGGAACATTACTTGTGATAGGAATTACTGCCCTGATCATGTTTCTTGCAGCAGATGGTAGGTGGAAACATGTTGGTGGGGCGTTACTCATTTCGTCTGCAGGACTTGCTGTTCTTGCTGTTACTCGCCCATACGTTAGAGAAAGAATATTAACATTTTTAAATCCAGCAAGAGATGCATTGGGTGCAGGGTATCAAATACAACAATCTCTTATCGCCATTGGTTCTGGTAGATTTACTGGGCGTGGTTTTGGTCAAAGCATACAAAAGTTTACTTTTTTACCTGAACCTATAGGTGATTCCATTTTTGCTGTTGCGGCAGAAGAGTTTGGATTTATTGGTACTGTCGTAATAATATCATTATTTTTATTACTAGCATTTAGAGGTATTTATATAGCACAAAAAGCTCCAGATAGATTTGGTGGTTTATTGGTTCTGGGAATCATTATGCTTATAATTGTTCAATCATTTATGAATATAGGGTCAATGCTTGGAGTGATTCCTCTAACAGGATTACCTCTTTTGTTTATTAGTAAAGGTGGTACTGCTTTATTTACAACATTACTTAGTATTGGTATTATATTGAATGTATCTAAATATAAAAAAAATTAAACCATGAAAGTACTATTCACAGGAGGTGGCACAGGAGGACATTTTTATCCTATTATTGCAATTGCGCAAGAATTAAATAAATTATCTATAGAAGAACATCTCACTACGCTGAGACTTTATTACATGTCTGACTCTATATATAACGAACGATTATTATTTGAAAATAATATTGTATTTGTGCAAGTAAACACTGGGAAGATTCGTAGATATTTTTCAATACTCAATATATTAGATTTTTTTAAGACAATTTTAGGAGTAATGTCTGCATTATATCGCGTTTTTAATATTTATCCTGATGTTGTTGTCAGTAAAGGCGGGTATGCTAGTTTTCCTGCGTTGTTTGCTGCGAGACTATTTAGAATACCTGTAATAATACATGAGTCAGATAGTGTACCAGGCAGAACAAATAAATGGGCATCAAAATTTGCTAAAAAGATAGCCATATCGTATAAAGAATCAGCACAATATCTTCCAAAAAAGAAAACTGCTTTGACTGGTAATCCTATTCGAAATGAGATAATCAAGCCAATAAAAGATGGAGCGTATGATTTATTAAAATTAGATGAGAATATTCCAATTATTTTTATACTTGGTGGGTCACAAGGATCACAAATAATAAATGAAGTTGTTATACAGGCTCTACCAGAACTCGTACCAAAATATCAAATAATACACCAGGTTGGAAAAAAGAATCTTGAATATATAAAGAATCTTTCAGAAGTTTTAATAGGTAATAATGAACACAAAAATAGATATAAAATATTTGGATATCTAAACAATGAAGCAATGAGAATGTCAGCAGGAGTTGCAAACCTTGTCATATCACGCGCTGGCTCTACAATTTTTGAGATAGCTGTATGGGGATTGCCATCGATAATTATACCAATAACAGATTCAAACAAAGACCACCAGAGAAAAAATGCATACTCTTATGCTCGTGCTGGTGCAGCTGATGTTATTGAAGAAAGAAATCTTACCCCACACTTATTTGCAACAGAAATAATTAGATTAATGGGAGATAAACAAAGAATGGAAGAAATGAGTAATTCCGCAAAAGAATTTTCAAATATTGATGCTGCTAGAAAAATTGCTGAACAAATTGTAAGCGTTTTACTGGAGCACCAAAAATAATATAATATACATATTAGAATAAATATACTAGAGTATATTTTTTCTTTCATCAGCTCATAAAATATTATGTTACAATATGCATCTAAAGCTTTTGATATAGATTGAAGATACTATATATATATGGACAAAAAACAAGATAAAAAGATTATTACTAGATTCGCTCCTTCACCAACAGGAGTTTTACATGTTGGTAGCATTAGGACTGCTTTGTTTAATTATCTTTTTGCTCAACAACATAAAGGTGAGTTTATTTTAAGAATAGAGGATACAGACAAAGAACGAAGTAAGAAAGAATTTGAAAATAATATAGTAGATGGTCTAAAATGGTTAAACATATCATACAAAGAAATATTTCATCAATCAGAACGTTCAGATATACACAAAAAATATTTACAAAAAATGATAGTGAATGAAAAGGCTTATGAAGCGGAAGAAAGTAAAGACGGTACGGGGAAAATAATACGCTTCAAGAACCCTAATAAAAAAATATTATTTAATGATTCTGTTCGAGGTGATATCGAGTTTGACACAACAGAGCTTGGTGATTTTGTAATCGCAAAAAATATTGATACTCCACTATTTCATTTAGCCGTAGTTGTTGATGATTTCGAAATGGGCATCACTCATATTATCCGTGGTGAAGACCATATTTCAAATACACCACGTCAGATACTGATACAACACGCTATAGGTGCTCCAGTACCTCAATATGCTCATATACCGCTTATTTTGGCACAAGATAGGAGTAAACTATCAAAAAGACATGGAGCTGCTTCTATCACGGAATTTAAAGAAAAAGGATATTTACCAGAAGCAACAGTAAACTTCTTGGCGCTCATTGGGTGGAACCCAGGTGACAATAGGGAATTATTCACAATGAAAGAACTTATTGAGGAATTCTCATTATCTAAAATACAAAAAGGAGGAGCAATATTTAATGAAGAAAAATTAAATTGGATAAATAAAGAGTACATAAAAAAGATGAACAAAGATGATATTATGGACATACTAGAAAAAAACATGTCATCTAAAGTCAGAGACATAAAAGGTATGACATGTGATAAGTTTAGAAAAATATTGCCAGTTGTAATAGAACGCATAAATGTATTTTCTGATATTGAAAAAATGGTAGAAGAAGGGGAATTGCAATACTTTTTTTCTCAACCAGAATATGATACTAAAAAATTATTTTGGAAAGATGAAAAAGATACAGAAAAAACAAAAGAACGGATAAAAAACGTAATAAATTTATTTAAAAAAATACAATTTGAAGATTTTAACTCAGAAAAAATAAAAAAATCAGTTTGGGATTACGCCACAGAAGAGGGGAGAGGTAGTGTTTTGTGGCCGATACGCTATGCTTTGTCAGGGAGAGATAAATCTCCAGACCCATTCACATTAGTAGAAATATTTGGCAAAGAGGAAACAATAAAACGTTTAGAATTTGCTGTACAAAAACTAAATTAAAATTCTCTGTAAGTATTATTTTTTTAAAGTATTTATTTAAAATGAAATTAAGTAATAAAATACAATTATCTTCTATTTTTATTTTATTTTTTCTTATTTTTGCGTTACCTGCAAATGCAGTATTAATTAACGATTTGAAAAATAAGATTTCAGACAAAACAATTAAAATAAAAGAAATAAACACTGAAATTGCAAATTACCAGAAAGAAATTGACTCTTTGGGGTATAAATCAAATACATTAAAAGATTCTATATATAGGCTAGACCTAACAAGAAAAAAATTAGAAGCTGGTATTGAGTTTACTCAGATGAAAATTAATTCTTCAGTTCTTAGTATAAGTAAATTATCACTTGATATAACTACAAAAAGTTTCGAAATAAATAATTCAAATAAAGCTATTGGTGAGATGATACGTAAAATGGATGATGCTGAGTCAGACACTTTACTAGAGGTTATATTGTCCAATGATACATTCTCGTCTTTTTTCGATAGTATTGAAAATTTAAGACAGATACAAAGTGTAGTTAGCAAAAATCTCAAAAAACTAGAACTTTTGAAAGTAGAATTAATAACGGTTAAATCTCAAAAAGAAAAACAGAAGAAATTGCTTGTAAATTCACAATCAGAACTTGGTGATAAGAAAAAAATTATAGAAAATAATAAATCAAGAAAATATTACCTTTTGCGAAATACAAATAACAAAGAATCAAATTATAAAAAATTAGTTGAAGAAAAGAGAACTCAAAAAGAAAAATTTGAAAGAGAGTTACTTGACTATGAATCACAATTACGTATTACAATAGACCCGAATAGTATTCCAAAACCCGGAATAAGGATTTTTTCATCTCCTCTCCCTAAAATGTCAACCAAATCTTGCTATAATGGAGGAACAGGTAATTGCGTAACACAATTCTTTGGAAATACAAAATTTGCAAAAACAGGAGCATATGAAGGTAAGGGTCATAATGGAGTTGATTTTAGAGCATCTATAGGCACAAAGGTTAGCACTGTGTTGTCTGGCACCGTTACAGAAACTGGTAACACTGATGCTTACAAAGGGTGCTATTCCTATGGTAGATGGGTGCTAGTTAAGCACAACGATGGACTATCAACGCTTTACGCACACCTTAATCTAATAAAAGTTAAACCTGGTCAGGTTTTATCGACAGGTGATATGATTGGTTATAGTGGTCATTCTGGATACACAACAGGTCCACACCTGCACTTAACGACTTTTATAACGAAGGGTGTGAAAATTGTACGATTAGGTGATATAAAAAAGATAACACATTGTAAAGATGCGCGTATCCCAGTGGCACCATTTAATTCTTATCTAAACTCACTGGATTATCTTTAAAAATTTAGTTAGAATATATATAATGTTTGAATTTAAAAAAAATAATAGTGGCGGATTTATAAAAATGATAATAATATTGATTGTTGTTATTGCAACTTTATCATATTTTAAAATTGATGTTAAATCAGTAATTAAATCCGAACCAGTACAAGCGATATGGAGTTTTAGTAAAACTGTATTTACAAATTACATAGAACCATCTACAGAGTATGTGTGGAACAATGTTCTTAAAGAGTTTATATTTAAAAATGTTACAAATTTCTTTACGAAGGCAAATAAACAGATATCTACAACAAATATCAAAGATATCACCAATTCAGCAAGCTCTTCACCTGATATAAAATAGATACAACGTCGCAAAAGGTATATTGTGCGACGTTGTATCTATTTTATACTATACTCTAATAATATAGTTAAATACTTGTATAGAACACCCTACTGCAAGATATGCCTACTCGCATATAAATCTATAGAGTTATCACTAATTTCACTCCTACTATACCTTTCTCTTACTATGTATCGATATTAAAATAATAAAGTGGTGTTATACTATAACACCACTTTTATTTTTCTAAACTAAAATCAGCATGTTTTAGAGCCTTTCTTCCTATTAATTCCAATAAAGAAAGAAATAATCTGTTTCCGTATTAAACTCTCGTCGATTACCTTCCTTTGGTATTGCGCAAAGATTACTTCCCGCAACAGATTATTAGAGCTATTGTTCCATGGAATGTCTGCGAGAAGACACCTATCAGACTCGGAAGAGCAACATTTCGCACCTACAGGAATATATTTTTTTAACTTTGGATGTTCACAGAGTAATAAGTCACTTTTTGAATATTTGTATTTCTTCATTATAGGACATACACTCACCTCTTCAGTTTTCTTATCTGTAATATTTTTAATTTTAGTATTTGCTGTACGGTTATTTGAAGTAATATGTGCTGACATTGCAAAACTCCCATATTAATTTTTAAATTTAAATGATCTGTTTCAAAATTAAAATAATGTATAAAAAAACCGCCGAAATGGCGGATTTACAACAATTTGTATTTGTTGTCTGACCCTATTTTATACATTATATAATTATGACTCATACTTATATAAGTATATGAAATATAAAAAGATTGTCAATTTCTAAAATGTACATAACTTTCAATATAATCTATTTAATATTACATTTAATCTTTAGAGCATCTATATCTTCTTTTGACAAAGTTGGAGAATTAAAATCCTGCTTCCCTGTTAGGTAATACATTATTGATTTGGGGTTTTTTACATGATCTAAACCCAACGCATGTCCAAATTCATGTGCTAGCACTATCACTAAATCTTTTTCATTATTAAATTGGTATATATTTATCCTCTTGCCTGTGTATTCTCCTTGGTCAAAGATTTTCTTTTTACCAAATGTATTATTATATTTATTTACATCAACATTTATTTTACTGGCAAAATTATTTATTTTATCGGCCAGCAAATTCATATTTTTATTTATTACATTCAATTCATTCATTTCTTTTGTTAAAGATGTAGACATTATCTTTAAATCTGAACGCTTATTTCCTAAAGTAGAATATTCTTTGCTCGGTGCTCCTCCATTATTGTTCCAATGGGCAACTTCTTTGTTGTACTCCCCTCTTTTGTTTTGATAAGTAGAGACAGATACATTGTATTGTTTAAATCGTTCAGCATGTAGATTTTTTAGTGTGTTGTATTCTACTTTAAGCTTATCGTAAAATACATTATTTTTATTAACAGTATTTTTAGATTTTCTTTCAGTGATTGTATCTCGTTGTCTTTTGTCAAAAATTAAGTTTATCTTGAACGTAGAATTCGGATCATATTT
>CAZPPV010000006.1:0-15325 GCA_964588565.1 uncultured Candidatus Saccharibacteria bacterium
AATACAATATTAAAAGCTTCAACAAATAGACGTTACACAACATCTAAACAACAAGTTTTTTCATCGACAGAAACAAAACAAGTTAAACCAAAAGCACAAAGCAAACCATCTGATAACACAAGACCGCACCGTAATCAAACATCAAGACTAAAAACCCCTGAAAAAAAATTGGTTAAACATCATATTTCACATAGTAAAGATAGAGATACTCTACCAATCCCACCTACTGGTGATAATATTCGTATTATACATCTCGGTGGAGTTGAAGAAGTTGGACGTAATATGTCACTTATTGAGTATAAAGACGATATTATTATAATTGATATGGGTTTTCAGTTCAAAGAAGACTACGCTCCTGGAATTGATTTTATATTACCAAATACAAAATATCTTGAAGATAGAAAAGATAAAATCAAAGCAGTTGTAATTACACACGGACATTTAGACCACATAGGAGGTATGCCATACATACTTGGTAAAATTGGTAATCCTAAAATTTATGCGAGGCTACTTACAACTCTAATGATAAAAAAACGACAGGAAGAATTCCCAGAAGAGCCAGAGCCAGATATGAAAGTTATAGAAGCAGATTCTACGATTAAAATAAGTGATAATATTACTTTACGTTTTTTTGCAGTTACTCATACTATACCAGACGCAATGGGTGTAATAATAGATACACCAGATGGAAGTATTGTACATACAGGAGATTTAAAACTTGATCATGTAGATGGAGTACCTACAAAAAAGGAGGAAGAAACATTCAAGCAATTTGAAAAAGAAAATGTGTTGTTGCTTATGGGTGACTCAACCAACGTTGAACGTCCAGGATTTTCTATTCCAGAAAGTACTGTTAACAAAACTATTGAAAAATTAGTAAAAGAGACTAATGGAAGAATAATTCTTGGTTCTTTTGCATCTCAACTTGAGCGCGCTATGACTATAATACAATTTGCTGAGAAGTATGGTAGAAAGGTAGTAGTTGAAGGAAGAAGTATGAAAGCAAACATTGCAGTAGCCGAAGAAGCAGGATACTTGAAGCATGAAAAAGAAACAGTAATTCCTATAAAAGATATAGATAAATACCCTCCTAATAAAATACTAGTTCTTGCTACTGGTTCTCAAGGTGAAGAATTTGCAGCTCTCATGAGAATAGCTAATAAGTCACACAGATTTATTAGACTTAACAAAACAGATACTGTAATACTTTCATCGTCAATTGTTCCAGGGAACGAACGTTCAGTTCAAAACCTAAAAGATAAACTATCTAGAGCAGGTGCTCATATAATTCATTATCAAGTATCAGACATTCATTCATCTGGTCATGCCAATGGAGACGAAACACTATGGATACAGAAAAAAATAAAACCAAAATTCTTTATTCCTGTGCATGGTTATCATTACATGCACACAGTACATGCTGATATTGCACATAAATCTGGAATTCCGATGGCTAATATAGTTATTGTGGACAATGGAATGATTACTGAAATACAAGATAAAGGTAAAAAAATAACCATTCTAAAAGAAAAAGCACCATCTGAATTAGTTTTTGTCGATGGATTTTCTGTTGGAAATATTCAAGAAGCAGTAATTAGAGACAGAACAATGCTTGCACAAGATGGAATGTTTGTTATTATCGCAATTATAGATTCAAAAACAGGTCATGTAAGAAAATCACCAGACATAATATCACGAGGTTTTGTATATCTCCGTGAATCACAAGATCTATTACGTAAGGCAAGATATATTACAAAGAAAACAATAGAAGATACTTCTTTAAAATCAAGACCCATAAACTTTGATAACTTAAAACGTGAAATAACAGATAACGTTGGAAAGTTTTTACTACAACAAACAGCAAAACGTCCAATTGTACTACCAGTGCTTATTGGTGTATAATCTCAAAATGAAAGAAAAACCTAGCAATAGAAAACACATATTCAAAACATTATTCATAACAAATTTTTTATTTGCATTCAGTATTGCGTTGCCAGCATTTATAAGTTCAAATTTTCTAAAAGAATTCGCCCCTGAAAAATTTGTTGGTATTATTTATACCGTTGGTTCAATCTTTACAATTATAGCTTTTGCAAAAATATCTAAAATATTACGCAGATTTACTAATTATAAAGTTACAATATCGCTTATACTATCCCAGATAATATTATTACTTGTTCTCGCAATATCAAATAATTCATTTATAATTATAACTACTTTTATTTTATACCTAGTAACTGCATCATTATTAGTGTTTAATCTTGATGTTTTTTTAGAAAGCTTCTCTTTGGACTGTTCTACAGGAAACACAAGAGGGAAATTCTTTACAGCAGGAAATATTGCATGGATTATCGCCCCAGCTACAGCAGGTATACTACTTGTCAATGGAGAATATTGGAAAATATTTCTTAGTGCTTCAATATTTACAGCGTTAATTGCGTATATGATTATAAAAAACTTCAAAAAATTTGAAGATCCACAATACGAAGACGTAAAACTGATTAATACATTAAAACAAATTATAAAAAGAAAAAATGTATTTAAAATTTTTGCATCAAACTTCTTACTTTATTTCTTTTACTCATGGATGGTAATATACGTACCGATGTATCTTCACGGAAGTCTACACTTCAGTATGAAAGAACTTGGTATAATGTTTACAATAATGCTGGTCCCATTTTCGTTAATAGAACTTCCGGCGGGAATAATTGCAGACACAAAACTTGGTGAAAAAGAATTACTAACATTAGGTTTTATTATCATGTCTATATCAACAATATCTATGTCATTCATATTATCTTCAAGCTTTCTAATCTGGGCAAGTATATTATTTATAACCAGAATAGGTGCAAGTCTTGTTGAAATAATGACAGAAACATATTTCTTTAAAAAAATAGACGGTTCGGACATACACTTATTAAGCGCATACAGGAGTAACAGGTCATTTGCTTATGTTGTAGCACCTATTGTAGCATCAGTATTCTTGATTTTCTTTGATTCAAGATACTTGTTTATATTGCTTGGAATTATTTTATTATTAGGACTTAGGTTTAGCTTAACTCTTGAAGACACAAAATAATATGAAAAAAATGAAAAAAATAATTAATATACCTGAAGTAGAACTTTCCACAAAAACCCTTACAAAAAAAGAAATAGCACATGCTTCAAAAATACGTGTCTCAAGAATCTCAAAAGAATTCTCACGAGGTTTTAAGTTTATTCAACATTACCCTAAATCAGTTACTTTTTTTGGATCTGCAAGATTTAAAGAAAATAATCTACACTATCAGCAAGCTAAAGATATCGCAGGTAGACTGTCAAAACTTGGGTACGCAATAGCCACTGGTGGTGGACCAGGAATAATGGAAGCCGCAAACAGAGGTGCATACGAAGCTGGTGGAGAATCCATAGGACTCAACATAGAACTACCAACGGAACAAGTAGTAAATCCATATGTAAAAAATTCTGTAAATTTCTATTATTTTTTTAGTAGAAAAGTATCGCTTTCATTTTCTGCTGAATCGTATCTATATTTCCCTGGTGGTTTTGGTACTCTTGATGAGTTTTTTGAAATACTAACATTAGTGCAAACACACAAAATACCAAGAGTACCTATATTACTTGTTGGTAGTGATTTTTGGAATCCAGTTGATATCTTCATAAAGAAATACTTACTAGATAATTTTGGTACAATTAGCGTTGAAGATACAAACCTATACACAATACTTGATGATGATGATGAAATAATAGATATAGTAAAAAATGCACCAATAAGAGTGGAGTAATATAATAACCCCACACTATCAATAACAACAAAAACAACACGTATAATGTGTTGTTTTTGTTGTTATTGCTTTACTACCTCCTATTTATATTTTTCAAGAACCAAATCTATCAAAGATTTAACTGTTTGATATGATTGCGCCCCGTTTATTGGAAATTTCCTACCATCTGGAGCAATTAAAATACTCCAGGGAGTACCTGTTCCTCCTGTTGCAATCGCATTTGAAGTATCATCTCGTATATGTTTGTCATATTTTCCACTAGATAAACATTTATTAAACGAATCCATGTTGAATCCGTATTCCTTTGCTATTTTTGGTATAACCACTCCTATGTTTGTTCTATCGTTCGATATCGTTAACTCAAAATATTTATTAGCAAATTCCCAAAAACCTATATTACCTTTTTGTTCTACAGAACACTCAGATGCAATTGCTACTTTAAATGAATTTTTAGGGTGAAGTTGTTTAATTGGAAAATGCCTATATACCCATGCCACTTTACCACTCTTACCATATTCATCCATAATTTTGTGCATTGTAAAATCAAACCTTTTGCAAAAAGGACACTCAAAATCAGAATACTCCACAATCTTAACTGGCGCATTTGGGTCTCCTAGAACATGATCCTTTTTTGTAATAGGATTTATATTTTCTAATGACACTCTTACGCTCTTTTGAGTATTTACATCTTTTTTTACTGCTTCTTTGCCGGAGCCGGCATCTGGTGAAAAGATAACAGCACCTGCCACTATTATACCTGCAATAATTATTGCAACAGGAATCATATAGTTATTTGAATTATTATTCATATTCTTTAATTACTTAAACATCTTATCATATTAATAATGTTGTACAAAATACACTACTAAAAATATTATTTTATATAGTAGATTTACTAATCAAAGATATCTACTAAGTATTTATCTATTTCACGTTGATCTAAATTATAAAAAGATATCCCTTTCTTGTGCAACATACTCGCAAGTTTTACTCCAACAAATCTCCAATGCCAAGACTCAAAAATATAATAATCATTCCCTTTCGGGTACGAAAGGACAAAACCATATCTATATGCATTCTTTAGTAGCCATTTATATGAATCCGAATTTTTAAATAATGAAAAATTATCACCTATTTTCAGTGTTGTAAGATCAACAGTTGTGCCAAGCTGGTGTTCAGAGTACCCTTGATCTGCTGAAAATTTATTAGCACCAGACCCATACACAACAGAATATCTACTTTTTAATCGTGCTTGTGTTTGAAAAGACCTATAAGCTGACTTTACCAATAGATCTACCCCATCATTTGTAGCATCATTTATCATTCTTTCTAAATATGGATATACGCTCGCATGTATCCATTTATCCATATTTTTATCATAGGTATACTTTGAATCTATTTGTTTTAATTTACTAGGAACATAATTTTCATTCAAAAAATATACCTTTGAATATTTTTGTAATAATTCTTTGTCTGTTTTACTTAATTTCTCAAGTGTACCAACAACACCTGTTATGTTACCAATCTTCTTCTGCAAAGAAGTCATTTTAACTATTTCCTTATTTAGATTTTCTTTTAATTTATTTTTTTCATTTTTTACGTTTGTGAAATTACTCTGAACTGATGAGAGTAATTTAATTATTTCATCTAGTTTCAAACTCTTACTAGACAATCTTCCTACAAGAGATAAATTTTCTTTCTTTAAATTATAATTTTGATACAATAAATATGAAGTAACAACAGTAATAACAATAAGAAGAATCAACATAATCTTAATATATTTAGATACCATTTTCATCAAAACAAGTATACCACATAAAATAAGTTATGTGTGGAGATGTGTATTCCACCAAATATACGTATTACTGATATGTAAAGCACACCACTTACGCACATAATAAAGTAGGGCGTTGACTAATATTAAAATATATGCTATCTTTTATACAAGCTTTTGATACTCGTGTAGGGCTCATTGGCGCAGACGATTATTATGGAAATATCACGTTTGAATTATTATTACCTGCACAGCCCTGAAATACTCACGTATTTCACTAACACATAATAAAATATGAACACAACAAATAACCGACGAAGTCGAAGTTCTTCAACTTCGGGTACTTCAAGTCGTAGGCGTACTTTTTCAAGCTCTAGACCTAGAAACAATAAACCCAGTGGTACATCGAAAGGACACATTGGAGCAAGAAACCACAGTAATAGACGACGTGGAAGTGGTAGAAAAATGCCTACATTCAACCCATCACAATTTATAAACACTAACCCTGTTGATATAAAACAAGAGGTGTATAAGCCAAAGCACAGTTTTAATACTTTTGGACTTGACAAGAGAATACTTAGAGCTGTTACAGGATTGGGAATAGACACCCCTTCTCCTATTCAAGACCAAGCCATACCAGAAATACTTGCTGGACACGATGTCGTAGGTCTTGCAGAAACAGGAACAGGTAAAACTGCAGCGTTCCTATTGCCTATTATCGAGAAAACATTAAAAGACAGCAAGAGACAAACCCTAATATTAACTCCAACTCGTGAACTTGCAATACAGATTGATGAAGAGCTTAAAAAACTTTCAAGTAATTGCAGAATGTACTCAGTTACTTGTGTCGGTGGAATAAATATTCAACCACAAATACGAGCACTTCGTAGAAATAATAGTTTTATTATTGGTACACCCGGTCGTGTTCTTGATTTAATCAATCGTAAAAAAATAGACACCTCACATATCACTACCGTAGTCCTCGATGAAGCGGACAGAATGCTCGATATGGGATTCATACACGATATGCGTTCTATTCTTTCAGGAACACCAAAAAACAGAGAGACATTATTCTTTTCAGCTACAATGTCTAAAGACATAGAAAATCTTGTATCAGATTTTCTAAATGACCCTATAATGATATCTGTAAAGAAAAAAGATGTTACAAACAGCATTGCACAAGATGTTGTGCGTTTTGAGGAACGATTAAAATTTAAAATATTACTTGACCTTCTATCAACTACAGAGTTTAAACGTGTACTTGTGTTTGGTGCGATGAAACATAGTGTTGAAAAACTCTCACGACAACTAGAAGATAACGGAGTAAAGGCAGAGTCAATACATGGTAATAAAGGACACGGACAAAGACAGCGTGCACTTACAAGATTCAAAGAAGGACATGCGCAAGTGCTCGTTGCAACAGATGTTGCAGCACGTGGTATACATGTAGATGATGTAACACATGTAATAAACTATGATTTACCAAATACATTTGAAGACTACGTTCATCGTATTGGAAGAACAGGGCGAGGTACAAAACGTGGAAAAGCGCTCACTTTCGTACCTTTATCTAGAAATAAAACAATATAATATTATGAGTATGTTCAATTAAAAAATCTATATACTACAGATTCAAGCAACAACTATTGACTATATTTTTTTATTATGTATATTGATTATAGACGAACACATATCGTATAAGATATATTTGATATTTGATATAAAAATACAACACTACAGGAGAATAACACGATGAACGGGTTTATGTATTATGTTGCATATGTAATATGCTTTTTACTTTTAAGATTACCGAAGCGGTTAAAAATTGAAGGAAAAGAAAACATACCAAAAGATAAAAACTTTATAATTGTTGCAAACCATATAAGCCTATGGGATCCGTGGATAATTGGCTCTTTTATTCCAATAACCTCACCTATTCACTGGATGACAATAGACAGCTTGTACGATAAGGTTAAAGTCAATAAATACCTACCTAAAAAATTTAAAGAAGGTTTACTTAGTAATATTTTGGCATGCTTAGTTACTTTTACAATGAGGCATACTTATACAATAAAAGTAGCAGTTCAATTGTATGAAAAAATATCAAAAGAAGAGACCAGAAAAAGCAAACTAATAAACTTTGCAGCTATAAAAAAAGCAAACAAAGTACTAGCAAAACGAAATGGTGTAGTTGGTATATTTGCTCAAAGAGGAATGCACGGATCTACCGACAATACAAGTTCTAGTTGTTTATCTCTTGCGTGGAAAAATAATGTACCAATTCTTCCAATACATTTATCAAAAGGAGTAATGATAATAATGAAACCAGAATACATCAAAAAAATAATCAACTCAGCATACACAAAAAAAGAAAATAGGAACTTCATAGCAAGAAATTTGATGAGTAAAATATTGGAACAGACAATTACGCGTTAAAAACTGTAACACTAATGGGTATTCTAAAATTAGAATACCCATTTTTTAAACTCAAATAAGAATTAACTAATCAATTTTATCATTACTATCTATCATTAGGCTCTCTTTTTCTATAGTATCATAATCAGCTTCTTTGATATTTTTTTTCATTTCAGTAAAACCATTTCCCTCTTCAAAGTCTATATTCCAAACATAATAAATTAAAAAAACTACAATAAATATAATTATAATAAGAAAAAGCATGAATATTTATATATTATACTAAAAATGAATATATTTCTCTATTTTCCTAATTTTACTACTTTCTACTGATAAAATAAACTTAAAAACTAAAATAAGTGTCGTAAGCCAAAATATCCCCACTGCAAATCCAGCAATCATATCACTAAACCAATAAATATTAAGATATAATCTACTTGCTATAATTAAAAGAAAGGTCATGATTATACTACTAGCAAATAATATTCTACACATCTTACTTTTTATATCATTTTTAAAAGCGTAAAATAAAATTGTAAAAAATATTGTTGTGAAAATTACATAGATACTCGGAAAACTATATCCTGATATACTAGCTAGTATATTTAAAGGACGTTCTTTATGTATAAAAAACTTTACAATAGACTGTAATACTAATCCACCAGTAATCCCAGTTATAAGTAACGTAATATAGTATGGTTTCTTTTTTATAATAAAAATACCTGATAGGATAAGCGATATAATAAATAAATTAAAAGGTGTCATAATATTTGTTATAAAAATTGCTATATCACTAAGAGGCAAAGACCAAAATAACATCATTTTATGACTTATAAATACATCGAATCTAGCAACAATTTCCTTATCTACTACACTACCTATCATTTTTGCAAATATATATAATGAAGAAAGATTTAAGATAAGAACATACAAATTATATCTCTTAAAAATATGCTTTCGTTTATTTATAAAATGATATAAATAAACAATAACGATACTAATAATTATAGCTATTGTTATAAATCTACCAATATAATGCGCTATAATCTCATAACTTTGCCCAAAAATAAAACCAACTAAAACAAAAGTTACTGCCCAAGATACACCTCCAATCACATTAAAAAATAAAAATCTATTAAATGGAGTACCCATTGAACCTGCAATAAAAGGTGCAAAAGACCTTGTTAGAGAGTTAAATCTACCTATAATGAGAGATTTACCTGCGTGATTATTTATAAGCATCTTTGTTTTCTCAAACTGTTTCTTACGAAAAAAGAAATATTTACCATATTTTTTTAAAAAAGATACTCCATATTTATTACCTAAAAAATATCCAATAAGGTCTCCAAGAATCGCACCCAGCGAAGCGACTACAATAATGTCTACAATATTTAAAACACCAAGTTTAACCATAAAACCTCCTGCTATAACGATAGACATACCTGGTACAAATAACCCGAAAAAAGGTGTCGCTTCTAGAAAAGAAGCAAGGAATATTACAACATACCACCAATAGTTAAATCCGAGATATGAAAAATTTGAAATTGTATCCACGAGAGACATTTATTTATTTTAAAATATTTTATATAAAAATCTTTAATCAAACATACCTAATACAATATACGACAGACTCATATAATTACACAAAAATTATCCTATATTTAATTATAACATATAGAAAATAATCGTACTGAATTAAACTTAAATTTAAACCTGAAATGAGAACAATTCTGCAATAAAATATAGGCCCCTGTGGCAGAGACCACAGGGTAATGTCGGAGCTCGCAAGTCTCGCTCAATCGCGTGGCAGAGACCACGCGGTATTAGACCTATATTAAAGCTTTGCACTAATTCACAATAGTCGTTTCGCTCCTTTGTTCATTGAGTCCTCGGCTCGGATTTACAAGTGAAAGTTTTACCTACGGCAAAACTTTCACTTGTAAATCGCTCGCTCTACGTCGTTAATAAAAATACTGCATCTGTTAAAATTATATATTATTTAGAAAACCATGCATAGTACACTAAGACAATACAAATAACAGCTGGAAATATTATGAGGGGCGTATTCAATTGAGGAGTTACAGTAAAACCAAATATTGTTATTGGAGCTAAGCCATTTACGCCTATAGCTATGTGCACCATGGTCTCCCATGCAAATGCCCCTGCAAGAAATTTTGCAATTTCTTTTTTATTCATAATTATTATCTATTTTTTAATATAATAAAATCCCATAAATATCATTGCTATAGAAATAAATAATGCCTCATAATTAACAATATGAGGCATTATAAATCCTCCTATCGAAAGATTCCAACCATTTATCAATGTAATTGATTGTAATAAAAACTCTAACATAAAAAATATTACTGTGAGTGTAATATATCTCCTTAAGTGTTTTTCTTTGTTTTTAACATTCTTCATTTCTAAATTATAGCACAATTAATACTACTATTTAAATTATGCAAACCCTGGGAAAAAATCTGATTTAATTTGCTTTTTCTTTAATCCAAGATTACGCAGTACTTTTTCTTCTGCTACAACCATAGAGTGAGGTCCAGAAATATAAAATATACGTTCTTTGTAATCTGGTATAATTCTACTTATCATTGCTTCGTCAATATAACCAACCTCATCAATCCAGCCAGAAGGTATCTTTGACATATCTGTAAGAGTATATTTAACCTTGATACCAAAACTTTCTGCTTCATCCAACATTTCCATATATGCAATATCTTTAATTAATTTGTTTGAATATAGTAGCACAACGTCACGGTGTTCTCTTCTGTCTATGATATCCTTTATAATACTACGAAACGGTGTTATACCTATCCCACCTGCTAAAAACACAAGTTTCTTTCGTATATTTTTAGGCAACACAAAATCACCAGAAATCTGAGATGCACTTATCTTATCACCTTTACTCATCAACATTAGAGACTTCTTAAAACTACTTCCTTTAGAATAAAACTTTACACCCATATGTATATCTTCTTCTTCTGGAGATGACGCAATCGTAAAATATCTACGGTTACCACGATTGTCAATACGACCGTGAGGTAAAGTCCACTCCATATACTGCCCTGGATGAAAATGAAAATATTTTTCTCTTTCAAAAATAAAATCATATGTATTAAATGCAACTTTTATCTTCTTTTTTAATTTCAAAACCAATTTAGTTTTTGGACTTACAATGTAAGAAAATATATTTCCTATTACTAGAGCTGCTGCTGGTGTGAAATATAGTGTTCCAATGTGTATAAATGGATTAAAAAATATCCCAACAATTCCTCCGTAAACTATTCGCTTCCACCTAATCGATGGAGAAGTAAGTGGCTCTGTAAGCATTATAAATGCAAAAAATAATAAAGATGAATAGAATATAGTTCTATATATAAAATTAATCGTCTCTGTAACACCAGAAAATTGATGTGTGAGTAATAAAGAAACAATAAATACACTAACAAATGAGCCAACCAAATCAAATCTAGAAATCTTTTTTAACAATAAAAAACCAAATATAATTATAACTGGCATCAAATAAACACTTCCAACCCACCAACTTGCAGCTTGACCTGAAAAAATCCCTGCCAATAAAATACCTATAGCGACCGGATTGAATATGTGCTTTTTCTTTACCGCAAGTATGTACTTTGAAGCAATCGCTAAAATTGAAGATAACAAGGCAAACCAGAAAAAATTTATATCAAACAAAGATTTCATAGGCGTTATGACAAAAGACAAGATTAGTGCTGTAATATATACAGATTCCATATTTACAGGTGCCTTTAATATCTTTGAAAATAAAAAATTTGTTACCCACGAAAAGAAAGTGATATATAAAACTGAGATTACTATATATAATGAGTCGTACCTAATATACCCCATGTTACCCAAAATTACAGAATA
The DNA here is from genome assembly GCA_964588565.1 of uncultured Candidatus Saccharibacteria bacterium. Taxonomy (GTDB): domain Bacteria; phylum Patescibacteriota; class Minisyncoccia; order Phycocordibacterales; family UBA1539; genus CAYSEK01. Next base: position 11,881 of record CAZPPV010000006.1, read on the forward strand.
TGCCAAAATGGCAATCAAGTAATACATCACTAAACGATACATCGTTATTTTGTTTAATTGATTATCTATATAATTAAGCATATTTATTATTTCTTAATATATCTTTCAAAACCACTTGTAAGAACTGCAATAGAGTTACTATCTATAACATATCCATCAAACCCATCTAATTGTTCAATAAAAGATATTCCATCAACACCCATAGCATAAGCTGCAGTTGCAAACCTATCCGCCTCATAAACATTTAACCCTATAATCGTTAAGCTGGATATCTCTTTTATGGAATAATTTTTATTTTTAGGATTATAAATATGATCACCACGAATGTATGTTCCAGAAGTAGCAATACCCTCACCACTTAATTCCACAACTTTAACGATTTCTTCTGTGTTAAAAGGATTACGAATACCAACTTTCCACTTTTCACCCTCACTATTCTTGCCAGAGGTTTGAATATCTCCACCAGCATCTACATAAAAATTTTCAAAGCCATTTTTTTTCAAAATCTGAGATGCTTTAAATACAGACCATCCTTTTACGATACCGGACGGATCATAAACCCCGTCAGGTGTAATGATATCAAAAAAACCTGAAGTTAATTCTTTGGTTTCTTCCGATAAACAAAAAACTTCTTTCATTTCAATACTAAAATCCTTTTCTTTTATTACTCCTTTATTTATTAGAGAAATTTCACTTTTATTCTTATATGTACTAAATTTAGAATCAACTATCTTGAAGTAATCAAAAATCTTATTAAAATCTTTTTTTTCAGTAAAACCATCTACAATTTCTACTGTTATTGGCATTCCCATTAAAATTCTTGTTTCTTTCATAATAATTAATTTAAAGCTTTTGAAAGGGCAGATTTAGCTGATTGAATAAAAGCCATACTAGTATATGTCGCACCTGACACTACATCAACCTTACCATTCTGTTTTTGAATCATTTCCTGTTTTAAATAAGGTAGAGCCTGACTATTTAAATATACTGAATTCTGACTATTATTTGGAGATCTTAATATCTTTATGTGTGATATTTTACCATTACGAACAACTGCTTCAACTTGAACATATCCATAATATGCATTTGCAGCTATACCTTTATAGTTACCATTTTTGTATTTCGATTTATAATTGATTTTTTTACTCACAGACGGAGTACTTTTTTTATATATCTTGGATGCAACACTCTTGTGTTGTATGCCAATTCTTTTTGTGTTTACAACAACAGTAGGTATGTAGTCATCATCACCTTCGCCATAATCATCATCTCCGCCAGATTGTATAATTTTCTTAGTCTGCTTGGTTTTATTTGTTTTATCGATTTTCTTAGCTAATCCTGCTGGTGTTACTGGTGGAGAATCATCATCTTCAACAAGATACCGAATCTTTTTATATATCTTTTCACTATCGGCCACAATAGAAGAACCCGATGCAGATACGGGCAAACTAGAGGTTAAATACAAAGATACAATCTTTGGATACATAGCAATAGCTGAAATAAATATAAATACTATAAAAAATACTCTCATATGTCTTATTATTACAACCAAAAATGAATTTTATTTCACTTTTGGTAATCCAAAATTTTTAATACCGTAAACATAACAACGTCCATCTTTTTCTTTACTACAAGCAGTTAGTATTAAATCTCCAATATTTATTGATGATAGAACATATTTTAATTTACTTTTTGGTATAAAGACTGTCCAATGTCCATCATCATCATCTTTATCCTCATCATAACTATATATAGTAAACATGTCATCATCAATACTCGTAACCACACCTCTAAAAACACCTCTTTTATTTGGTGGTCTTTTTATGTTTATATACATTGTTTTGAGTGCTGGTAATCTTTGCTCTATAACTTCTTGATAAAGAGTTTCATGTATTGGCGTAGCCGAAATAAAAACGCTAACAAAAACCACAAAAATAGAAGTAATCATAATCAAATATATAAATGGTGTTTTATATGCAAATTTAAAATGCGTTAATAATATATCAACCAAAAACAATGAAACAATCTCTATTATTAATAAAAACCATGGGAAAGTTGTAAGAAATGTCCAAACACCAATACTGCCAAATCCTAATAAAAACAACCTACTACTTTCCTTTATACTAAATACAGCAAAACTAATCAAAAAAGACATTGATATAATTGCAACTATTATCACAATCAACACGAAAATAGCTTTTACTGTAAAATAAACTTTAGGTTTCATTTTTAATTCCCCTTTATTTATTTTATCTAAGATATTCTTTTTTAAATTATTTTGTTTAGTCATTTTAATTATTTATCTAAAATATCATTCGGAATCTGTTTTTTTAAACTAGCTTTTGCTCTTTTTAATCTTATACCGACAGTACCGACAGGAACTTCCAACACATCTGCAATTTCTTTATAGCTCAAATCCTCCATATAATACAATATTAAAACTTCTTTGTATCCCAGTGATAGATTCTTTAATCCTTCATCTATTAGATTTTTTATCTCTTCATCTATTATCTTTTTAGGAAAATTCTCTTCATACTCTTGGTGGTGAGGCAAAATGGTATCAAAATCAAAAACATGAAAAGGTATGGATTTTTTCTTTTTCATATCATTTATAAAAATATTATGTGCTATACGGTATATCCATGGAGAAAACTGGCGTGCTACATCAAAACTCATAATATTTTCATATGATCTTATGAAAATATCTTGTACAATATCTTCTATCCTATCTATCTCTGAAATAAATTTTCTTCCATACCTTAAAAGCTTATTTTGATACCTATCCATTATAATACCAAATTTTTCCTTATCTCCTTGTTGTATGCAAAGTACAATCTCTTCATCTGTTGTTTCGTTGTTGATATTCATCATTATCTTATCATCAAATAGACCCTTTCGTTATAAAAAAAGGTCTATACATAAAAATACTTTTGAGGCACAGACTATTCACCTTCCTTGTCTCTATTTTTAATACGATAAATCACACCTTCATCCCTTCCTTCAGAGCTCCTTCCAACTCCTTCTGAATCTTTTTGTTCACCTCTTCCTTTACTAATCTTACTTTCACTATTTACTCCATTCTCATTTGATACTTCTTTTGTGTCTCCCTTCTCAGCTTCTATTTTATTGATATCTTCTTTTATATCTATTTTTTTAACATCTTGTCTGTTGACACCACCCTCTTTTATCGCACTATTACTACTTCCAAGCTCTTTTTCTATTTTCTTATGCCCATTGTCAAAAAGATTATTAAAATCATTTTGCATACCATTTAAATCATTCATATCCTTGTCCAGCAACTTCATTTGAACATCTATGCTTTTACTATCATTAATACTCTTGGCACTACGATTAACAATACTACTGCTACTGTCGTTTTTAGCAATAGCAATGTTAGTATTTACTTTACCGTTAGTATCACTCCTTATTAAATTCTGTTTTAATG
>CAZPPV010000007.1:0-14993 GCA_964588565.1 uncultured Candidatus Saccharibacteria bacterium
TTGTCTTTATTGTAATGTAGTGTAGGTGGTAATTCAATGGGTGGTGGGGATAAGTGATAAGATGAATAATACTTGAAATCTTCTGTATAAACTATATACTTCTTATTATATGACAGATATTAACTCGAACAAATAAAAAGTAAATTTTACCTGCCAATTAAAAGACAGAAAATCCGAACAAATGCAGATTTTCTAATGATTTAATATGGTTATAATAAATTCTAGTTTTTACAAGAAATAGAGTTAATTTCCCAAAGAACTTTTAGTTAATCTTTTCAAAGACTTCTGCTATGTATACGAGCATGCCAACATAAATTTGTCCATATTTTATTTCTGTGGTATTTTAATATTATAATTAAAATTCAACATGTCAGGACATAATAAATGGTCAAAAATTAAACACAAAAAAGCTGCTACTGATGCACAAAAAAGTAAAATTTTTGGCAAACTTGCGCGACTTATTGCCGTAGAATCAAAACTGGCTGGTGGTGATATTAATTCTGCAAGCCTTCGGACTGCAATAGAAAAAGCAAAGAAGGAAAACATGCCTTCGGACAATATTGACAGAGCTGTCAAAAAAGGCGCTGGTGGTGAAGGTGCACAAATGGATACTGTTCTATATGAAGCATATGGCCCAGGAGGATGTGCTATGGTAGTAGAAGGACTCACTGATAACAAAAACAGAATATCTGCAGAAGTAAAACACATTCTCTCTAAAAATGGACTATCTCTTGCTGGGCAAGGATCCGTAACATGGGCATTTGAAAAAAAAGAAGGTGAATGGGAACCAAAAACAATGGCTCCACTATCAGACAATGATAAAGAAAGACTTGAAAAAATAATTGATGAATTTGAAGATAACGATGACATACAGGAAGTTTATACGAATGCTGAGTAAATAATAATTTTTATATGCGTATTTTAGGAATAGATCCAGGCTTCGAAAGAGTTGGGGTAGCAATTGTTGAAAAAAACAACAAAACAAGGAGCAAGGAACAATTAATATATTCTGATTGCTTTAAAACATCAGCATCATTGCCATTCTATGAAAGACTTGGGCTTATTGGCTGTGAAATAAAAAACATTATAAATAAATACGATCCTGATGTTCTTTCAATAGAAACAATACTATTTAATAGTAATCAAAAAACAGCTATGAAAGTTGCCGAGGCACGAGGAGTTATAATATATGAGGCAATACAAAAAAATATTGAGATATACGAATATACCCCTCTTCAAATAAAAATCGCTGTTGCTGGATATGGTAGAGCTGATAAGAAACAAGTTACGAGTATGGTAAACCAACTTATCAAAATTAAAAAAAAAATAAAATATGATGATGAAATTGATGCGATTGCTATTTCTCTAACCTGCTCTGCTTGTTATCGAAGTTAAAATAATAAAAAAATATACTGTTGCGTTATTTTAAAATATGTAAGTTATCAACAATTTTCTAATATCTCTATTGCATCTTTTGTTTTAATTTGTTAAAAATATATAATAATTTATTATAATAATGAGTTATTAATTAAAAATTAAAAATTTTTATCATTATGAATTACGAAAATTCAAATATTGATACAGTAGATGAAGATATTCTTATTCCTGATTCAGAAATAAAAGAAGTGGAAGATGAAAAGGAGGAAGAAATTGGTAATATACTTGAAGATAAGGAATAGTCTTCACTAGAAAAAATAAAAAACTGCAATTTATTGCAGTTTTTTATTTTTATTGTTTTTTTTGTTTAAAGATTATTATATAAATACTATTTATATTCTTTCAATAACAAACCACCATAATTATAGTTTTACCATTATGTTTATGATATTATAAATTAAATAAGTATTATAATGTTTAAAAGAAAAAGAAAGAAAAATAAACTAAAAAAATCTCATTTAATAAAAAACATTATATTGTCTTTTATTTCACTTGGTTTTATTGTAATAGGTGTATTTGTTTTATGGGCTTCTTCTTTAAATATCCCAGATTTTTCGTCTTTTAGTAGTAGGAAAGTTATACAATCTACAAAGATATACGACAGAACAGGTAAAATAATACTTTATGATATACATAAAAACATAAAAAGGACAGTTGTTCCTTTTAACGCTATTTCAAACTATGTTAAAAATGCTACTGTTGCAATAGAAGATGATCAATTTTATAGCCATATAGGAATTAAACCATTAGCAATATTGCGTGCTGTTTTCATACAACCACTTCGTGGAAAAGGAATACAAGGTGGATCAACAATAACACAACAAGTTATTAAAAATTCTATTTTAACAAATAAAAGAGAAATTTCACGAAAATTAAAAGAGTGGGTACTTGCAATAAAACTCGAGAGGGTGATGACGAAAAATCAAATATTATCACTTTATTTAAACGAGGTACCTTATGGTGGAAATATATATGGTGTAGAAGAAGCTAGTCGTGAATTTTTTGGAAAAAGTGCAAAAGATTTAACATTAGCAGAAAGTGCATACTTAGCATCATTACCTCAAGCTCCAACAAGATATTCTCCATACGGAAACAATAAAAAAGAACTTGATGATAGAAAAAATCTTGTTTTAAATAAGATGCTTAAATTGCATTTTATAACAACAGAAGAATATAAAAAAGCTATAGCAGAAAAAGTTAAGTTTCTTCCACAAGACCCTTTTGGAATAAAGGCTCCTCATTTTGTTACATGGGTAAAAGAATATCTTGTAAAAAAATATGGGGAACAAAAAGTTAACGAAGGTGGACTTAAAGTTATAACAACTCTTAATTATAGCTTACAAAAAAAAGCTGAGAAAATAGTAAAAAAATATGGTGATATTAATGTAAATAAATTTAATGCTACTAATGCAGGTATGATTGGAATAGACCCGAAAACAGGTCAGATATTAGTAATGGTTGGTTCAAGAAATTATTTTGATAGAAAAAATGAAGGTAATTTTAATGTAACATTAGCTCATAGGCAACCAGGATCCACATTTAAACCTTTCGTGTATGCAACAGCTTTTATGGAAGGATATACGCCGGATACAGTAGTTTTTGACCTAAAGACGCAATTCCAAACAACGTGCGATAGTAATGGTAAACCACTTTATAGTGGAGTAAGTCCAAAAGATTGTTATATGCCAAAAAATTATGATGGCTTATATAAAGGTCCAATAACACTAAGAGATGCTCTTGCGCAATCAAGGAATATACCTGCAATAAAAACATTATATTTAGCTGGAATTAAAAACTCTATCAATACAGCAAAAAAGATGGGTATAACAAATCTTGGAAATGCAAATGAATATGGATTAACTTTAGTTCTTGGTGGTGGAGAAGTATCATTACTTGATATAACAAGCGCATATTCTGTATTTGCAAATAATGGGATAAGAAATCATTATGTTTCTATATTAAAAGTAGAAGATAATAATGGTAATGTGTTAGAAAAATATACACCAAAACCAAAAAGGGTAATTCCTGAATTTACAGCTGAACAAATATCAGATATATTATCAGATAATGTAGCAAGAACACCTGAATTTGGATCAAGGTCACCTCTTTATTTTAAAGGTAGAGATGTTGCCGTAAAAACAGGAACAACTAATAATTTTAGAGATGTATGGACAATAGGGTATATACCGTCCTTTACTCTTGGTGCTTGGGTTGGAAATAATGATAATACACCTATGAAAAAGAAGATTGCTGGATATATAATAACTCCAATGTGGCATGCATTTATGAAAGACATCTTAGATATTACACCAATTGAAAAATTTAAAAAACTGGATAATTTATATGAAAACAATCTAAAACCTGTACTTCGTGGTATATGGAGAGGAGATAGAACTTATTATATTGATAAGATATCTGGTAAATTAGCAACTAAATATACACCTAAACAATTCAAAGAAGAGAAAATTCTAACACAAGTACATAATATACTTTATTGGGTTAATAAGAAAGACCCAAGAGGTAATTTTCCTATAGACCCAGAAAAAGATTATCAATTTAATTTATGGGAAAAACCTGTTCGTGCTTGGGTTAAGAAAAATAAAATAATAGAAGAGACGAAAAATATTGAACCCAAAGAATTTGACAATGTTCATACACCTGAATTATCCCCTATTGTAAATATATTATCTCCTATTAATAATTCTAAAATTAATATAAATCAAAAAACAGATATAAAAACAAATAATATAGATAAGTACCCAATATCAAAAATAGATTTTTTTATAAATAATACTTTTATAGGATCATCTTTTTCATATCCTTTTAATTTTTCATTTATACCATCAAAAATACAATCAATTAAAAACATAAATCAATTAAAGGTTATTGTATATGATTCTATTTTAAATAAAACTGAAAAAACCATCTCATTTGTAGTAAGTAAATAGAAAAATATATTATAGAATATTATTTATTTTTCTATTTATAAATTTATTATTTATCTTGTTTAGAATTCTATTCTTATTTAGAAAAATCTCTGTTTTTATAATATTATCAGTTTTAATAAAAATAGAATTATTACTTATTTTTATGTTATATTTTTCTATTTTCAATTTTAAAATATCAAAAATAACTTCTGATATATATATTCTTATTTCATTGTCTGGTATTGTTATTTTTCTAAATTTTACAAGAAAATCATCTATATTAAACATTATTTATTTATAGGCATTATTAAATAAAGAAAAGAGCCATCACCTACACCCTTTATTACTACTGATTTGTTTTCATTAGTAAATTGAAGTAAAACACTATCACTATTTATAGATTGAAAACAATCTATAATATATTTTGAATTAAAAGATATATTAATATCATTACCAGAAACTGTTGCTGTAATATTTGTTTTATTTTCTCCTAATTCATTTTTTGAACTTAATTCAAAAATATTATTTTTAGTACTTATAACAAAATTTACTTTATTAAATTTATCATTAAAAATATTTACTATTTTTAATGTATTAATAAGGTCTTGTTTTAATACAACAACCTCAGTAGTATTATCTTTTGGTATAATTTGTTTATAATCTGGAAATATTCCGTTTATTAATCTTGAAGTTAAATGTATATTATCACAATAAAATGATATTTGATTATTATTAAATCTAATATTAATTTCATTATTAATATCTTCAAAAACTCTTATAATTTCATTTGCATTTTTAAAAGGAATAATAATACCATCAAAGTCAGTTAGTTCTTTACATTTTATTTTTTTTTCTGCTAAACGAATTAAGTCGGTTGCTGTAAAAATCAATGTATTATTATCGTAATGTATATATATAGATGCTATTTCTGGTTTAATATCTGAATTAGATGAACTATATAATACTGATTTTATACCATTTATAATTTTTTTTGAATCTATATTAAAAATATTACCATCTTTTATTTTGGGTATTGTAGGGAAATCTTCTACTTGTTTACCTTTTATTATAATAGAGTTATTTTTTGTTAATAACTCAAGATTGCCGTTTATAACGCTAAGGGATATTGATTTCTCTGTTTGTATTGATGTTAAAATATTATTTAATATATTTCCTGGTATAGCAACTTTTCCTTCTTTTTCTACTTTTAATAGAGGTATTTCAAATTCAATACCAACATCAAGGTTTGTTGCTCTTATTTTTAATGTTTTTCCTTCCACTATAAGTAAAATAGAATCAAGTATGGGTAATGTAGAATTCTTACTTGTTATTTTTTCTGCTAATGAAATAACATATCTTAATTTTTTATTTGAACACTCTATTTTCATATCTTTATATATATTAATTTATAATATAATTATTTATTATTATACTTAGTAGTGTTGATATGTGTATAACTCAAATATATCTTTTATTTATTGATTAAATTTTACACAACAACTGTTGATAATTTTTATTAATATGTGTATTTATAAAAATTATCATTAATTATAAACAACTTACTATATCTTATAAACAACTTACTATATATTTTTACACATGATTTACACATATTTATCCACATTTTTTTATTAAAAAATAGAACGTATTTGATCTATTTCTTGATTTAATAAACTATCTTTCTTTAAATCATTTTTTATTTTTTCACAAGAATGTATAACTGTAGTGTGATCTCTACCACCTAATTTTTGTCCTATTAAAGGATAAGAGATACTAAAATCTTTTCTTAATATATACATTATTATCTGTCTTGGTCTAACAACTTCTTTTCTTCTTGTTTTTTCGTATATAATTTGCTCATCTATTTCATAAAAATCAGCTACTATTTTAACAACATCTTTAATTGATATAGATTTTTTTTGTTTATTATTATTTTTAATAATAGATTTTATTTCATTTGTAGTTACACACCTATTTTTTAATTGAGACTGACAAATAATAAGATTTAATAATCCCTCCAACTCCCTTATATTACCTTGTGTCGATGACGCTATATACTCAGTAACTTCATCAGAAATATTAAAATTATTTATTTTTGATCTTATTATAGCAAGCCTAGACTCATATTCTGGATGTTGCACATCAACAATCATACCAGCACTAAATCTAGATTTTAATCTATCTTCTAAATGTGGTATATATGTTGGATGTTGATCAGATGAAAAAATAATTTGTTTATTTTTATCATATAAGGTATTAAATAAATGAAATAATTCCTCCTGAGTTTTTTCTTTATTTGAAAGGAATTGAGTATCATCCATTATAAATACATCATATTTTCTATATTTTTCCTTAAAATTATTTACTTTATTTAATTGGACTGAATTTATATAATCTATTGCAAATTTTTCAGAAGTTACATAATATATTTTCTTACTTTGATCGTTCTTTTTTATTTCATTTCCTATTGCTTGTATTAGATGAGTTTTTCCTAAACCTGTCCCACCATAAATAAATAATGGATTATAAGATGTTCCAGGATTTTTAATAATAGCTTGTGCTGCCGCATGAGCTAATTCATTAAATGAACCAATAATAAAAGAATCAAAAGTATATCTTGGGTTTAAATTATCATCTTTATTTATATAAAGATGATTTAAAGGAAGTTCGTTGTTTATAAAATTTTGTTTCTCATTACTTTTGTTTTTATCCTCCTCCTCTTTTTTCTCTTTCGAGATAATATATTCTAAGCTCCTTATATTTTCCCCGTAATTCCTAAGAGCTTTTATTATTAATTTATGATATTTACTAAACAACCAATCTTTAACAAATTCACTAGAAACACTTAAATAAACAATACCACCTTCTTGTTTATAAATATATGTATTAGTAAACCATGTAGCAAAATTAGCTTTAGAAACATCCAACTCTATTTCCATAAGTGAAGATTCCCAAAGTTGTTTATTGTCTATCATAATAAATAAAAATTTAATACTAAGTTTTATTAAGGTTTAATTATTATATACCTAAACAAACAATAAGTAACTTGATGAAAACCAATAGTTGTGTTGATAAAGTGTTAATAAAATGTGGATAAGAAATAATATACAATTATATTAAATCATATAATCACGACACCATAGATGTTGTTAACTTCTTATCTGTGTCGATAATTTTTGAACCATTTTTATATACTCTTGAACGTGGGAGTTCTAGTTTTATATATTGTACATATGTCAATTGAGTATGTTTGTGCCGTTATTAGGATGTATCTCTTTTTTTACTGAAGGAAAACCATCCCCACACTTCTTTATTTAATTAAAGAGCTTCCTCGTACTTTACCCATAAAAGCTTTGTCTTTCCTCCAACAGAAAGAGTATATCCACTATTGTTAAGTTGCTTACATACTATCCGGAAGCAAACACACCACAATGCTCAACATAATTAATTTGTGTATTTCCACTTCGTTGTATTTCCAACTCAATAAATCGTACATTCAAGAATCTAACGCAACACCTGTTATCTGATAGAATACCTCATAAGGGGTCAAACCACCAAGTCTTTTCCTTGGACGAGAATTTATCAAATACTCAACCTCGGCAACTTGACGGTCTTTGATTTTGCCATATACCTCATTATACTTACTTTCTAATGAAGTGTTGCAATTATTTCTTGAAATCAGGCCTGTCTTGGTTGGCACAAGAGAGAACAGTGTTATAATTTCTCTTCTTGAGGTATTTAAAGTTAAGATATGGAAATTCTTTTGATATGCAAGTCGTCTGTCTATCGTGGCGGAGGATATGGTCTTTAGTTTCATTACTACCTCATCAGAACAAACAAGCTCTACTAGTATCCTAAGTTTATCTATTCTATCTTCCAGTATCGTCTTTAATCTTTACCCACAATGATAATCAGATACTATCCACATATGAACCAGTGTGGCAATGTCACTCCCTACGTATTTATTCGGTCTACATTTCTTCTTTTATGGTTTTCAGATATGGTTGTTTCACTTAAACTGATAAGTGTTTAAACTACTATATGGATTTTGGTGTCATTTTAGATGGTGTGATGCAGAGTATTGATTTATTGTAATTTTTATTGTATACTCCCCCATTATGTCTAAAACATATAATCCTAAAAATAAAAAAAGAAAAACAACTCATGGTTTTTTAGTAAGACAAACAACTAAAAGTGGTAGTAATGTTGTTAAAAACAGAAGAAGAAAAGGAAGATCAAAACTTGCTGTATAATTTTATTTATAAAAATATACTTAATCTAATACTTATAATATGCTACCTAAAAACAAAAGGGTTAGTAAGGAGGTGTTTTATTGTGTTTTAAAAAATAGTAAGACTTTTCATTCAAATAATATAACTCTGAGAGTATTAAAAAGCAGTCATAACATAACAAAATTCTCTTTCATTGTATCTCGTAAGGTTTCAAGCAAGGCCCCAAAAAGAAATCTCTTAAGAAGAAGAGGTAGTTCTGTTGTTGCAAAGTTAGATAAAAAAATAAAAAACGGGTTTATATGTATTTTTTATATAAAAAAAGGAGCAGTTATTATTTCTTATAGTAAAATAGAAGAAGAAATAGTTTTTTTAATAAAAAAAGCAAATATAATGAAATGAGATATTTTGTTATCAGACTATTAAAATATTATCAAAAATTTTTATCACCAGATAAAGGTATTTTAGTAAAAATTGGTTTTAAAAAACCAGGAGTTTGTGTATTTTATCCAACTTGTTCAGACTATACAATTCAAGCGGTAAAAAAATATGGCGTTATTAATGGCTTATATAAAGGGTTTAAAAGAGTGATTCGTTGTACTCCATGGCAAAAGTCTCACATAGATCATCTTAAATAAGACTATAGTTTTAAATAAAATAAAATATATTATAATCAAATTTGTGTTTAAATATGAAAATAGACTTGATTTTACAATATTTTTATCCTAGAATATTGTGATGATATCAAATTTATTTAATATAATGTTTTACCAGCCCTTGTATAATGGGTTTGTTTTTTTAATATCTATTATGCCTGGTGCTGATGTTGGTCTAGCTATTATAATTCTTACTATACTTGTAAAATTCTTAATATTCCCACTAACACATAAATCAGTTACTTCTCAAGCAAAAATGAGAAGCATTGAGCCCAAAATAAAAGAAGTAAAAGAAAAATACAGTAAAGATAAACAACAACAATCAAAAAAAGTAATGGAATTATATAAAGAACACGGCGTGAATCCATTCACAGGGTGTTTTCTTGTTTTTGTTCAAATGCCTATAGTTATAGCATTGTATTGGGTATTTTTTAAAGGATTAGTTCATTTGAATACAGATATGCTGTATAGTTTTGTTAGTATTCCAAAAGATATAAATATGATGTTTCTTGGTTTATTTAATATGAGTGGAAAAAGTATCTTCCTTGCAGTAACAGCCGGTATATTACAGTATTTCCAGATGAAGTTGTCTATACCGACCATCATTAAAAATGAGAATAAAGACAAAAATTCAAAAAATAAAATATCTTTTAAAGATGAATTTGCAAAAAATATAAGCGTACAAATGAAATATGTGCTTCCTGTTTTTGTTATATTTATTTCATATTCAATATCATCAGCAGTTGCGTTGTATTGGACAACTAACAACCTATTTTCAGTAATCCATGAATTAATAGTAAAGAAAAAAGTTGATAAAATAATGGGAATTGAAGAGGATAAATAATTCAAATAAAATGGAAATAGAGTTTATAAAAAAAACACTAACTGATATATTACTTAAATTGAATGTTGTTTTTGAGATGGAAATATTGAATGATAGTGATATAAATGCAACAATCTTTTTGATAAAAACGGATGAATCCAATATACTAATAGGATATAAAGGTGTAACACTATCGGCAATTAGTCATATTGTAAGAAGAATTGTTGATAAAAAATTCAACATTAGGGATACTGGTTTATATTTTATCATTGATATTAATAATTATCATAGCAAAAAAATAGAAGAGCTAAAAGCAAACGCAAAAATGCTTGCAGAAAGAGCCAAATATTTCAAAAGTTCCGTAGAAATGGAACCACTACCACCTTATGAAAGAATGATTATACATGCGATTTTTACAAATTCACATGACTTTGAAACAAGTTCCTGTGGTGAAGGTGACAAAAGAAGAGTAGTTATAAAGTATATAGCTGATTAGCTTATTTGTATATAATACGAATATTAATCAAGATTAGTACTCGTATCTTTTTTTAAGTTTATCCCCCATAAACTCATATCTTTTTTATTTGTAAAAAAGATATAGTGGTCGTCCTTATTTATTTGCGGTTTTATGACATCAAACTTTACTCTAGCTGTGTCTATAGGGCTCAAAATTCGCTCTGTGGCGGATGTTTTTATATTTATCATCCATATATCATCAGAGAAAGATGTTAACCCCTGATACCACTGATCAGGGTAATCTCCTATTTGCGGGTTTTTTGGAACAGCGCAATATAATACATATTTATTTGTATTGCTCCACACACATTTTTCAGGCAATGTTGAGAAAGGAAGTATTTTTGTTGAATGGTTTTTTATATTATATAGTTTAAGAGAAACCCACCCTTTGTTGCTCTCAGAGTAGAGTATTTTTTCTCCATCCGGGCTTGTTAGTGTTGTTAGTCCTTTTATATCACCCAGTATTTTAACAAGTCCCTCTGTTTTAATGTTTAAAAAATACATAAAACCAGGAACATCAGAAGATGGTTTTGTTGTAAGTGTAATTATGTTTTTTGTTGGCCATTGAGGTAACCACTCAGTAAAAGGAGACTGGAATATTTGTGTAGATTTTTCATTTTCAAGGTTGTAAATTATTCCAACAGAAGAATCTTTGTTATTAAATAAATAAAATATTTTTTGATCATCTTTCTCTGACCTCGCAATCTCCTTTATATTTTCAGGAAGGAATAATCCTTTAGTTTTTTGTGTTTGTTGTATTTGGAATTCATCCAGAGTAGACGTGCTTGTTGATGTTTTGGGTATTGTTATAACAAAGCTTCTTACTGTATCTCCTCCTTGATCATCAAGATATCGTATAATTACATTTTTTCCAGCATTACCCCATATAGCTTGGTATATTTTTAATCTAGTAGTGTTTGATACCCTGCTTTCTTTTAAACTTTCCATATTTGTTTCAAAAATATTTCCAATCCCCCTACTAATATAGCGTATAAAAATACTACTATTACTGTCTGTGTTTCTTTCAAATGCATAAGATCCAGCTATTGCACCTTTGTGTATTTCAAATAATCTCGGTTTTGTTTTTTCTCCTATCCAGCCTACAGTGTCACTACTATTGTTTACTGGTTGGGTTTCGATTGTGTTTGTTGTTGTACTTGTGTTTTCGCCAAAAGGTAATGTGTTTTTAATAATATCAATACCATTATTACCAACGCTATTTTTATAGAAAAACAAAAAACCAACCATGCTAATGATTAATACTGTAATGAGAACTATTATTGTTATTTTTAGTGTTTTAGACATTTTTTTATTTTTAAAGGTAGCAGTTTTTTATTATGGTAAAACCAGCATTTTTCCATTGAGATACTTTTTTACTGCACTCAATTGGAGTAAAACCACATTGTTTTGTTGTTGGACCAGAACCATTTGTTGTGAAGTTAACATCTACACAATACTCACCTGTATTTTGAATACTTTGCATACTACCACCGTAACTATTTGAAGTTGCGCTGACCCCGCTATTACTTGAAGAGGTGCTTTGCTCAATAGTAGTTGCTGATTTTACTAAGAGTGTTTTTTTTAATAAGTTCGGGTTTATCGTATACAATATCAACCAAGAGGCAGATGCAAGAATAAGTCCAAAAATCGCATTTGTTATTTTCTTTTTTGCTTCACTTCTAGCTGATGGGTTTGATGCTCCTGATATGTATCCAATACCACCTAAAACTATCATTAAAACAGCAAGTACACCAGCAAGACCTATTCCTATTTTTAATAGATCACTTACATATGAACTAAAAGATACGCCAGTTTTCTCTGCAGTAGTAAGAGGTTCGAGTGGAATATATCCAGCAGCGTATACAATTATCGCATTTGTAGAAATAATAGTTACTGTTGCGATGAGAGATAAATTAATTACTGTTTTATTCTTTGGAAATCTCATATTAATTAAAACTTAAAATAAATGAATTGCTAGCTTTTTGGTATTTTCTATATAAGTTATTTATTTGTATTTTTATACGAGAGAATCCAGTAATCTTTTTACTTTCTTGTCTAAATATTGCATTTTGCCCCAGATTGTTTATTTTGTTGTCGTTTATATACCATTTGTATACTAGATTTCCAATATCCTTATCTTCTTTAGAGAAAAAGTAAGGCTCTGCTCTTAATGATAATTCTTCTCCTGATAATTCATATCTACCTTGTATCGCCTTCCTGTATAATACACCTTCCAATGGGTCATTTTTGTAGAACAATATTTCTGGTATACCTGAAACCAGATTTATCGCTTTATAAGCAGTAATCGATTTATCAAAAGAAGATACTTCAACACTCATCTTTCTTTCGTCGTAAAGAACAGGAGATTCATCATAAAATATATTTTTCCCATACCCAGAATTTTTTTGTACCATTGTACTATTTTTTCTCCATATGTAGATGAGATTTTTTGATGAGATTTTTTTGCCATCTGAATAGAAATTAGGCATAGCGATAAGTTTAATTTTACTTTTTACAGAAAGTAGAGCCTTACCTTTATAAAATGGAGGTGTGTACGTATCTGCTTCCCACATAATATCTATTTCCTCAGGAGTTATCATTTTCTTTTTTTTAACAGTAAACCCTTCAACGGTATTTACCACAGCTTCTATTGTTGTGGATATCCCAAATCCACCAATAGTAAAAGTAAAATTTGTTTTACCCATACCTCTTTCTTTTAAAACCCCATTTTCATACCATGATATGTCTGCTCTATCTAAATCTGTAGAGTAATTCGTTATAGTCGCACTTACTTTATCGTGAGGTTTGGGGTTTATTGGGCTTGTTGTTATTTCCATACTTTGTACTATGTTCGCTAGTAGTATTTCTCTGTCTGTTGGGGTGTTGTTGGACGAGTTGTATAGTTTTTCCATACGCTGAGCTACTTCTTTATTTATTGTAGTAGATGTGTTTTGTGGTGACTCTTGCGCATAGATTTGTATTGGAATAAAAAACACAAATAAAAACATAATGGATATGTATTTGATGATAGTGTTAGATTTTGTATTTCTTTTTTTCATTTTTAATGTATTTAAGAAACTTCTCTTTAATTATAGAAAAAAATTGTAATATTCGCTAGTGTTTATATCTATTGTTTTAATTTTTTGCCAATGACTTCGTTTTTTTTTCTGCAATTTTTTTAAGCCTATCGCTATTTTCAAATACTCGAATTAGTATTAAGTTTATTGTCGTTGCCGGAATAAAACCATCTATAAAGGGTATAAGTTCGATTATAAAAGATATTATAAATGTAGTAATTTTTTTTGTTGTAGGTTTTACCCCACTGCCCCATAGATAAATTAAAATTAGTAAAGAAAATATCATTCCAAACAAAGGAGCAAGCATAGAAAAAACAACAGTAACTGACAATAAAAGACCCAGCGTATCACTTACAAGAGCTAATCCGAGCATTACAAAAAAAAGAGGGCCAGTAAGTTTCTTTTTTGGTTCTTCTATTTCTTCTGATGACACACCTTTTTTCCCTTGTTTTTCTTTATATTTTTTAATTGCTTTTTTTTCGGCAAGTAGTGTTTCATTGTAATCCATATTTGTTTTTTTAGACAATTTATTCCTCAGCTTCTTTAAGTTCATCTTTTGCTTTCTTTATCGTCAGTAATTGTGATGGGTCAGATGTAATTATCTGATCTTCTGTGTAAGATGCTATTATTTTCAGTGCAACATGCTTCATTCCAGCAAAAAATATTCCTTCCCCAACACCAGACTCAAGTAGAAGATATTTTTCTCCGTCTGTTAAGTTAAATGTTTTTTGAACTAAATCTATTGATGTTGGAGATTGTTTTAGTAGGAGTTGCATAGATGAGTTTGTTATTATTGGCAAACCATAAGGAGAACGCAGAAAGTCCCCAACATCTTGTGTTATCGTGGATATTCCTAAAAAATATTTCCTACCTCTTTTTGCCAGTGCAAACAGAAAAGATGCTGTATCTTCTGTTTTCATCATCCACCAAGCCTCATCAACAACAAGTAGTCTTTTGCGTATATTTTTTCTAACAGCAGTCCATATAAAATTTGTAATAATATACATAGCAACTGGTTTCAGCTCATCCTCCATATCTCTTATGGAAAATACAACAAATTTTTTATTTATATCTACATTTGTTGGTTTATTTAGAAACCCAGACCATGTTCCACGTGTGTACTTTGTTAATTTTTGTACAAGGTCATTGCCACCCTCCATTCCAGAGAGTACGAGTTCAAAATCAGAAAGAAGTGGTGGTTCTATATTTGTAAGATTGGATTCCGGCGTGATGTCTTTTAGCGCGTATGTTTCAGTAAGTGCTCTATCTACAACAGAGTCTTCTTCTGGGGTAAGCCCTCCGAGCATTACCCTCATAAGTCCAACAAG
>CAZPPV010000008.1:0-3966 GCA_964588565.1 uncultured Candidatus Saccharibacteria bacterium
TTGATCTTGTGAAACCATTTTTATCAATCGTTTGCTTTTCTGGTTTTGAAATCTCTACTGCTACTTCATTTTGGCAATAGTGCATTAAAATGACAATTATTGCTTTTTGTATGATGTTTTCCCATTCAAACACTGAACCTTTTGTAAGTCCAAGTGTGTATCTGTGGAGTGATACACTAGAAACCCCGTTTATTTTAAAAAGCTCTTGTGCAAACTTTTTATGTTTACCTGATGCATGTTTTGATGAATCAAACACTTCAATCATTTCTTCTGTTAACTTCACGCTAATAGAGATTGATAAACAGTCTTGGTTCGGGTGGTATATTAGCTTATAGTTCATTGTAACTCTCCTGTATTTTTTGCAAGGATATTTAGAATATTTTCTAAATAATATTTTTTTCTCTCTATGTATAAACATATCATAATATATACTCCTTGTCAATGGCTCTATAATATGATATTATTTTACTTTATGAAAATATCCAAAAAGATTGAGAAAAAAATAAATATAAAAACTGGTCTCTCTGAAGAGTTGGTTCGATATATTTCTACTGCAAAAAATGAACCAAAGTGGATGTTGAATAAACGGTTGGACGCGTTTGCTCTCTATACGAAAACTCCAATGCCAAAGTTTGGTCCAGATCTTTCTGGGCTAGATCTTGAAAACATGATTTATTATGTAGACCCTAGTGTATCTGAGAAAGACAAATGGACGGATGTCCCAGAAGAAATAAGAGAAACTTTTGATAAGCTTGGTATTCCAAAGGCGGAACAAGAGCATCTTGGTGGGGTTGGGGCGCAATATGATTCAGGTGTTGTGTATCATCGGTTGAAAAAATCTTTGGAAGATAAGGGAGTAATATTTGAAAATATGGATGTCGCAGTGCAAAAGTACCCGGAGTTGGTTAAAAAGTACTTTATGACAGACTGTGTGCCTGCAAAAGAGCATAAATTTACCATGCTTCATGGTGCTGTGTGGAGCGGTGGAACTTTTATATATATTCCAAAAGATGTGAATGTTGGACTTCCATTGCAGGCATATTTTAGAATGAATAGAGAAAGAAGTGCTCAATTTGAGCATACCCTTATAATCGCAGATGAAGGTTCAGAAATAGAATACATAGAAGGGTGTTCTGCTCCACGATATAATTCTTCATCTTTGCATGCAGGATGTGTTGAGCTATTTGTGATGAAGAATGCAAAAATAAAATACTCAAGTATTGAGAATTGGTCTAAAAATACTTATAATCTAAATACAAAAAGAGCACTAGTTTATGAAGATGGTCTTATTGAATGGCTAAACGGGAATATGGGTTCTGCTGTTACTATGCTTTATCCATCCTCTGTTCTTTTAGGACGCGGGGCAAGTAGTGATAATCTTGGTGTTGTTTTTGCTGGTCGTGGGCAGGTACAAGATACTGGCGCTAAGGCAATACATCTCGCACCAGATACGACCTCTATTATACGCTCTAAGTCGATTTCTAAAGATGGTGGAGTGTCAAATTATCGTGGTATTGTAAAGATAGGTAAAAATGCAGATAATTCAGTATCATCTGTTTCTTGTGACGCACTCATGTTGGATAATGAATCGGAATCGTCTACTTATCCTGCCGTCCTGACAAAAAATGATAAAGTAAATATAGTACATGAAGCACGCGTTGGTAAAATAGGTGATAGGGAAATATTTTATTTGAAGAGTCGCGGGTATTCTGAAGAAGAAGCTACACGGCTTATTGTAAATGGTTTCATTAATCCTATTGTTAAGGCGTTGCCTCTCGAATATGCGCTTGAGCTTAATAAGTTGATAGAACTTGAAATGGAAGGTTCAGTATTGTAAATATGAGTAAAATAGAGATACAAAATATAAAAAAAGATTTTCTAATTTTTAATAGTAATCCAGAATTAGTATACCTTGATAGTGCTGCATCTTCGCAGACTCCAGAGGTCGTTATAAAGGAGATGGATGAGTATTATCGTAGTTATCGTTCAAATGTTCACCGGAGTATGTATAGTGTTGGTGAGCGTGCAACTTCAAAATATGAAGATGCGAGAGGAAAAGTGGCAAAGTTTATAGGATCTGAAGTAGATGAAATAATTTTTACAGGTGGTTCAACGGCAAGTGTGAATATGCTTGTATATAGTTTAGAAAATTATTTAAAATTAAAGAATGATGATGAGATAGTAACGACAGTAATGGAACATCACTCTAGTCTGATACCATTGCAGGAGCTCGCAAAAAGAAATAGCTTGATACTTAAACATATTAACATAACAGAAGATTTTGAGTTGGATTACGAGGAAGCTGATAAGTTGATTACAAATAAAACAAAGATTGTGTCTGTTACACTTGCAAGTAATGTACTTGGAACCATCAATGATATAAAAAGGTTATCATATATGGCTCATAGTGTTGGAGCAATTTTAATATGTGATGCCACGAAGGCGGTCGGGCATATAAAAGTAAATGTAGAAGAATTAGGGTGTGATTTTTTGGTATTTTCTGGGCATAAAATGTGTGGACCAACTGGGATTGGTGTTTTGTATGGCAAGAAATCTATTCTAAAAAAACTTCCGCCTAGCATTTTTGGAGGAGGTATTGTTGAAGAGGTTAGTTTGCAAACAGCAAAATATAGTAGTGTCCCATCACGGTTTGAAGCTGGAACGCCGAATATTTCTGGTGCCATAGGTCTTGGAGTAGCGGTTGAGTATCTAAATGGTATTGATTTAAATAGTATACATGAACACATAAAAGATTTAGTTGAATATGCATTAGAGCAACTAGAAAAGATTGAAGATGTAAAAATTTTCTCTCAAAAAAATATTGATAGCAATGCTGGGATAGTTTCATTTGCAGTAGATGGTATTCATCCACACGATATTGTGGAGATAGCTGGTAGAGATAATGTAGCATTACGTGCTGGGCATCATTGCGCTCAGCCACTTATGGATATGCTCGGCGTTGGGTCATTAGTACGTGCTAGTTTTTATGTATATAACGATAAGAATGATATTGATGCATTGACAGAAGTGATTAAAAAAGCGCGTAATATATTTAAAGGATAATTATGATAATATAATATGGATGAATTATACAAAGAGAATATTTTAGATCATTACCGTAATCCTCATAACAAAAGGGCTATTTCAGATTTTACCTTTAAGGGTGAAGGACACAATGCAAGTTGTGGTGACAATATTACGTTGTTTATGAAGATTGAAGATGATAAGGTAGTTGATGTATCATTTGATGGGGAAGGGTGTGCGATAAGTCAGGCTTCAACGTCAATGTTGACTGACAAAATTAAGGGTATGAACAAAGATGAGCTAAAACTTTTATCTCCTGGGGACGTATATAATATGCTTGGTATAAAAATAAGCCAAGGAAGGACAAAGTGCGCGCTCTTGCCTTTTGAAGCACTTAATGATGGATTAAAAAATGTCTGAATTTAAAATACAAAATTTAAAAGTTGAAATTGAAAAAAAAGTTGTAGTTGACAGCGTGTCTCTTTCTGTGTCTTCTGGGGAAGTGCATATTTTGATGGGTTTGAATGGGTCAGGTAAATCGAGTTTGCTTAATGCGGTAGCTGGGCATCCTGATTATAAGATTTTTAATGGAGATGTATTTATTGATGACAAAAATATTACCAATCTTAAGATAGAAGAAAAGGCTAAATTAGGGTTGTTCTTT
The DNA here is from genome assembly GCA_964588565.1 of uncultured Candidatus Saccharibacteria bacterium. GTDB lineage: Bacteria > Patescibacteriota > Minisyncoccia > Phycocordibacterales > UBA1539 > CAYSEK01. Next base: position 3,689 of record CAZPPV010000008.1, read on the forward strand.
TCTATGCAACATGTTCCAGAGATTGCAGGAGTAACAATGATAAGTTTTCTTCATCGTGCTAGTAATATTTTAAAAAACGAAGATGTATCAATATTTGATTTTTACAAAAAAATAGAAAAGAAAGCAGATGATTTGAATATTGATAGTAGTTTGCTGAAAAGAGAATTGAATGTAGGATTTTCTGGAGGAGAGAAGAAACAAGCAGAGCTTTTACAATTAGTTGCACTTGAACCAAAATTTGCAATACTTGATGAGATAGATTCTGGTGTTGATGCAGA
>CAZPPV010000008.1:4066-14579 GCA_964588565.1 uncultured Candidatus Saccharibacteria bacterium
AACTAAAAGAGGTAAAAGACCCAGAGCTTGGTATTGATATATATACGCTTGGTTTAATTTATAAAATTAAAATAAATAAAGAAGGTATTTTAGTTTTAATGACACTTACTTCACCCCTGTGTCCGTTTGCGAATGATATTGTGGTTGATGTTGAGAATAAATTAGCAAAACTTGACGTGCTATCAGTAAAAGTGGAGATTACATTTGATCCACCTTGGGAGCCATCGGATGAACTGCGTACTATGTTAGGTGTGTAAGTATATTTATTAGATGTCGGGCGTTTAGTAAATTGTTAAAATTTTTAAGATTATGAAAATAAAATCAGCAAAATTTATAAAAGGAATACTGGGCACCGACGATATCCTAAGGGATAATATTCCACAAATTGCATTTGTTGGTCGTTCTAATGTTGGTAAGTCAAGTGTCATAAATTCACTTGTAAATAGGAAAAGTCTTGTTAAGTCAAGCTCGACTCCAGGCAAGACGCAACAGATTAATTTTTTTCTTATTCAGACAGATGTTGAAGAATTATTTTTTGTAGACCTTCCTGGATATGGATTTGCAAAACTTTCTATTGAAAAACGTGAGAAGTTAAGAAAATTGATATTATGGTACATTGAAGATTCTTTTGCACAACCACAAAAAGTTGCTCTTGTTGTCGATGCAAAGGTTGGTCCAACTCAATTTGATATTGATATGTTTGATGTATTGAAAAAGAAAAGTTATGATGTAGTTATTGTTGCAAATAAAGTAGACAAATTAAAAAGAAATGATAGGCAAAAACAATTTAAAAAAATTGAAGAGAAATTATCATGTAATAAAATAATTCTTTATTCTGTTAAAACAAAAGAAGGAAGGGAAGATTTACTGTCTTTGTTATTGAAAAGTTAATTATCTATGATAGACTATAATTCATGATATTACTCTATATTATTTTAGCTAGTACAGCAGAAACCTTTGTCGCGTTGACTGGTATTTTGTTTTTATTTTTAGGTTCTGAGAGATTTAATAAATATTTACCATATCTTGTTAGTTTATCAGTAGGTGCATTTTTGGCACTTATATTTTTTAATATGCTTCCAGAGGCAATAGATAGGTCCTCTACAAAAATAGCATTGGGGTACACACTAGTTGGTTTTTTATTTTTCTTTTTAGTATCTCGTTTTTTGTATTGGTATCATAACCATGAAGCAAGTACCGATGTCCTTACTGATGATTCTTCTGTAGACAAAACTACTAATATAAAATCAAGTGGCTATTTAATACTTTATGGGGAGGTATTACATAACTCTGTCGATGGTATTGTAATAGCACTGGCTTTTCTTGTAGATGTTAATTTTGGAATCGCCACAACAATAGCAGTATTGTTTCATGAATTTCCGCATCAGGCAGTTGATTTTTTTGTATTGATATCAGCAGGATTTAAAAAAAGTAAAGCCTTATTTTTTAATTTTATAGCTGCATCAAGTACTTTGTGGGTGTCTATCTTGACATATTTTATTGCTGTGAACATAGATATAAATAAAGTTATCGGTCCAGCACTCGGAATTGCTGCTGGTAATTTTCTTTATATTGCAGCATCAGATTTAATACCAGACCTTCACATACAACATAAAAAAGGTGTAGCTGGTACTTTGGGGCAATTTTCATTTATTCTCATAGGAGTTGTATTGATGTATGTATTGAAGTCACTTATTCCAGAATAGTCTCCATTTATGCTAAAAGAATTTTGTTATACACAAGAAGTGAAAATATAATCACTTGTTTTAGTCAGTATCAATGTGATTCATAACATAACTCCATTTTTCTCCTACTTTTTTTCCAGGATTAAAAATATTTTTTGGGTCAAATATATTTTTAATTTCTACAAATATATTGTAAACTTTTTCACCATACATTTTCTTTAAATACGGTGTACGTACTATGCCGTCGTTATGTTCTCCAGACATTGAACCACCAAACTCAAAAACAAGGTCAAATACTTTTTCCTCTAATTCTGCAAATATTCTTTTTGATTCTGGTTTTTTAAAATCCATAATCGGTATTATATGAAAGTTACCATTACCTATATGCCCAGCGATTGTGTATGTTATATCATAACCATCCATTATCCTATTTAAACGTGGTAAAAATTCTGGAAGTTTTTCTGGGTTTACAACAGTATCATCTATAAAAGGTGCAGTGCGTCCTTTTTTTATATGATTACGTAGTAAACTGAAACTTTCTCTTCTTATTGTCCAGTATTTTCTGGCATCTGCTGGTGAAGATGTTATACGTGATTTTATATCAAATTCTTGTAAATCTTCTTGTGTTTTTTTTGCCATCTCTTTTACTTCATCTTCAGAGTCTCCTGTGAATTCTGCAAGTAGTACAAGTTTTGGTAATCCTCCAGTCAAAATCATAAAAAACTCTGGAATCATCCTAAGACCTAAAGATATAATACCCATTTTAAGAGACTTCACCATATCTGGGAAAAATCTTATTGCTAAAGAAAATGTATGATCATCATAAGATTCGAAACTTTCTGGTTTGTGTTTTAGCGTCTTGTTGACTATTTTTGATAGATTTTTGAAGTCCTTCAAGAAAATTACAAGTAAAGTTGAATGTGTTTTTGGTTGTATTAGTTTAAATGTTGCCTTAGTTATTATCCCTAATGTACCCTGTGAACCAACTATTAGTTTAGATAAGTCAAATGTTTTACCATCCCATACTTCCCATATTGCATATCCAGTTGAGTTTTTAGATACTTTTGGTTTGGCATTTTTTATTAAATCTATATTATTTTCTATAAGTTTGAACATGCCTCTGTATATTTGTCCTTCAAAATCCTGCTTTGCCATTTTTTTATCAAGTTCGCTTTTTGAAAGTGGTCCAAATTCATACTCGTTACCATCAGAAAGAACTATTTTTAATTTTTGTACATAGTCTCTAGTGCATCCATAGTTTAGGGTTTTTTCTCCACTTGAGTTGTTGCTTACTATTCCACCGATTGCACACAAATCTTTTGAGGCTGGGTATGATGGCATTAGTAGATTGTCCTGTAGCGTTTTTTTTTCTAGGTCACGATAAAAAGCACCAGGCTCTACAGTAATTGAATCGTTTATTACTGTATCTATATTATTTATATGTTTAGTAACATCAAGAATAATAGATTCGTTTAGAGACCCTCCAGACATACCTGTACCAGCGGCACGTGCAGTAACTGATAATTTTGGATTATTCTTTTTTTCTTGTGATATAAACGAAACTAATGATTTTATATCTTCTGTATCTTTTGGGTATACTACTATTTCAGGTGTTACTTCAAATAAGCTTGCATCATTCTCGTATATATGACGAGTCTTTTCATCATCCATAATTTCGCCTCTAAAAACTTTTTTTATTTCTTCTTTGAGTTTCATAATTATTTTTTTTATATTTAACCTATAAGTATTAATAATTTAATAATATCACATCATAAAAAATATTTAAATATAAGAGTCTGTAACTAACTATTTTTGATTAAAGATACGATAGTATATTACGATAGTATATGTAGTCAGGATACAATAATTACTAACATTCTTTCGAATTTTTACATTATTACCATATTTTTATTATTGCATGTGTGATTAATTTATTTATCCACAGTATTTAATGAATAATGTGCTTGACAAGAATACCCCCTAGGGGTATCATAGTCTTCGTGAAAGAAGAAATAAGAAAAAAAGCGATTAGAAGACTTAAAATATTAGAAGGGCAAGTACGAGGTGTTCAAAAGATGGTAAAAGATGAGGAGTATTGTGTTGATATTTTATGTCAAACAACCGCAGTAAAGAAAGCACTTTCTAGTATAGAAGATCTTATTTTGGAAAACCATCTTTCTACACATATTATAGAACAAATTAAAAGTGGTAATATAGTACAGCCCGTAAAAGAAGTGCTCACAATTTATAAATTAGCAAAAAGAAAATAAAAATATGAATAGAACAATAAAATATATTATTATAGGAGTGGTAGCTTTTTTTGTGGTCATGTTTTTGATAATGTTTCTTATGCATTCTGTTTCGTTTGATAACATGCAAGAAGAAACGAATAGTAGTACAGAAGGACAAGCCTCATCTCAGGTTCAAGAGCCAAAAACCGTAAAAATTGGATATAAAGATATTTCAACAAAGGATCTATCAGCAATGTTAAAAAATAAAGATTTTACATTAGTTAACGTACATGTTCCGTATGTCGGTGATATAAAAGGAACAGATATATCTATTCCTTTTAATACTATCGCAAATAATTTAGATAAATTACCAAAAGATAAAACTGCAAAAATAGTTTTATATTGTCAAAGCGGTAGTATGAGCAGAATTGCCGCTGATACTCTTTCACAACTTGGATACAGTAATGTATATAATGTAGAGGGTGGAATGATACAGTGGCAAAAAGATGGTAACAGTATTATTAAAAAATAAATTAATAAATTACAAAAAAATATGAATTATGGATATAAAAAACAAGTAGGTTCAACTTTTGCAGATACTATAGTAAAAGTAAAAGATGAATTAAAAAAAGAGGGGTTTGGTGTACTTACTGAAATAGACGTAAAAGATACAATGAAAAAGAAGATTGATGTTGACTATGATAATTATATAATACTAGGAGCATGTAATCCTAAGTTTGCGCATAAAGCATTACAGATTGATAAAGAAATAGGACTTTTGTTGCCATGTAACGTTATAGTATATGAAGATAAAGATAGTGTTGTCGTTTCAGCAATTGTTCCAACCGTTGCAATGGGCGTAGCTGACATGTCAGAGCTTGCTGAAGTTGCCAGTGAGGTTGAAGGGAAATTAAAACAAGTTATTAATAACATATAAATTAATATATGGAACAGGAAAATAACAATGTAAGTTCTAGCGCTAAAAAGTGGTTGGTTGCCATCGCCTTTATTTTGTTTTCTATTATGGTTATCGGGGCATTTTATTTATTTAGCACTCCGGGTCAGACAGCGAATTTGGCATTTGCATATGTAGTTGGATTATCTATGATTGTACTTCCTTGTACATTACCCCTTGCTTTTGTGATAGTTCCACTTGCGATGGGTAAGACACCAAAAAGAGGTTTCTTGATGGCACTATTCTTTGGTCTAGGGCTATCTATTACTTTGTCTTTGTATGGACTGTTTGTTGCAATAATAGGAAAGTCAATGGGACTAGACAAAGCCATTGGCGGAGCAGGTGCTGTTAGCCGTATTTTGTTCATGGTTGGTGGTCTAGCAGCGTTTGTATTTGGTCTTTCTGAATTGAATTTGATTAAATTTAAGATTCCAACTTTTGGTGGTTCTTATCCTGAATTTATTACAAAACAGGGAGATTATTTAAAAGCATTTTTCTTGGGATTATTTTTAGGTAATGCTGGAGTTGGATGTCCTAACCCACTTTTTTATGTGTTATTAGGAGATATTGCAGTTCTTGGGAATGTTGCTAATGGATGGTGGCTTGGGTTTGTTCATGGAGTTGGACGCGCTACGCCTCTTATATTTCTAACAATACTTGGAATTCTAGGTGTAAACTCTGTCGGTAATATTGCAAAGAAAACTGCTGTAGTGAAAAAATGGACAGGTATAACACTTATTTTGCTTGGTGCGCTCATATTTATAATGGGAACATCACATCAGTGGTATGAAAATTCAGCTGTACACAAAGGGTGGAATAATGCAGTAGAACTTGTAATGGGACAAAAAGTTGTTGAAAAGGGCGCACGTAAAGAATCACAAGGAACTTCAAAAAATCATACAGATAAAGTAAAAACATCTACTTCAACTCCAATTTCGACAACTGCAACGTCTACGACAAAAGGTGACCACGAAGGTGATTCAGATTATATACCTGCACCATGGTCATGGATAACACTTCTTTCTCTTATAATTATTCCACTTTGGTGGTATTGGCGTAGGGAAAAGAAGGAAAAGTCGAAAAAAATAAAAGATAATATTAGTAATTAAATATTAAAAAAATATGAAACATAATATAAAATTTTTAACAATGGTTGGCTGTCATAATTGTGAGGCAGCAAAAAAGATATTTGACGAGATAATACCAGAATATCCTAATGTAGAGGTAAATGAAATTGATATTACATCTACAGAAGGACAAGAGCTTGTTGCAAAATATGCAGTATTGGCATCTCCAGGAATTATTATAAATGATGAGTTATTTTCCACAGGGGGCGTGAATCGTGACAAACTTGTAGAAAAACTTAAATCATTAGATTAAACATAATTTTACACTATTAACATGAGCAATATAGTTCAAAGAAAGTAATCTTTATTCAGCTGTGTCATTTTATGTAATATTGTTACTATTTATTAGTATAAAAATAAATTTAATATGAACCACGAAAAACACATGGGACATAAAGGAGGTAAAGTAGTGAACCATCACCAAATGATGGTTATACAATTTCGTACCAGAACATTTGTTTCATTTATTCTTGCTATTCCAGTATTACTTTTATCAAAAACTGTACAAGGTTGGATAGGTATTACTGTTCCTGATTTTGGGTTCAACACTGCGTTATTGGTGATATTTGCATCAATTATCGTATTGTATGGTGCATCTCCATTTTATAGTGGTGCAGTAGCTTCTCTAAAAAGGAGGGTATTGGATATGAATGTCTTGGTCACACTTGCCGTTTTGTCTGGTTATCTCTATAGTCTGGGCACAACATTTCTTTTTAGTGCACCTGATTTATATTGGGAAATATCAACTTTGGTACTATTCCTTGCGTTTGGGCATTGGATGGAGATGCGGTCAGTAGTTGGTGCATCAGGTGCTTTGGGAGAATTAGTTAAGTTGATTCCACCAAAGGCAAATCTTGTAAAAGATGATGAGATTATTGAAGTTGATACATCAGAAGTAAAGATCGGTGACATACTCCTAATCAGACCCGGTGATAAGGTTCCTATTGATGGTGTTGTTATTGAAGGACAAACAAGTATCAATGAATCTATGATAACAGGTGAATCAAAGCCAGTATCAAAGAGTATTGATGATAAAGTAGTTGGAGGCACAATAAATGAATCAGGGGCAATAAAAATAAAAGTTTTAAAGATTGGTAAAGACACGGCATTGTCTCAGATAATAGAGTTGGTCAAAACCGCACAAGAATCAAAACCACGTAGTCAAAAACTCGCAGATAGAGCAGCTCACTATCTGACACTTACTGCGATAATAATAGGTATCCTAACCTTCTTGTTTTGGGCAGGGTTCACCAATCTTGGTATTGTTTTTGCGCTAACTCTTACTATCTCTGTGTTAGTAATTACATGTCCCCACGCTTTAGGACTCGCAATACCAACGGTAACTGCTATTGCAACTACGCTAGCTGCCAAGAATGGTATCTTGATAAAAGACATGGGTGCTATGGAGAATGCACGTGATTTAGAATATGTCGTGTTTGATAAAACTGGAACACTTACAGAGGGTAAGTTTGGTGTATCTGATATTGTTGTATTATCTGACTGGAAGGAACATGATATTTTGAGAAATGCTGCAGCTCTAGATATAAACTCAGAGCATGTAATTGCAAAAGGTATAGTAGAAAGAGCAAGTAAAATAAATGCTTCTACTCTAAAAGTTGAGAATTTTATAGCAGTTGCGGGTAAGGGTGCTTATGCAACAATTGGCGGAGATGTTGTCTATGTTGGTAATAAAGCATTGATGGATGACGCTAAAGTAGATGTAACAAATGCAAAGAGTGAGATGGACAGATTGTCATCGCAAGGTAAAACAGTAGTATATGTAGCTGGAAATAGTGAAGTAAAAGGTTTAATTGCACTTTCTGATATTGTGCGTAGCGAATCAAAAGAAGCGATTACAAATCTAAAAAAACTAGGGATAAAAATTGCGATACTTACAGGAGATAACGAAGTTGTTGCAAAGTATATTGCTGATGAACTGAAAGTTGATACGTATTTTGCACAGGTGTTACCAGGAGAAAAAGCCAGCAGAGTAAAATCTCTACAGGAAAAAGGGTTTAAGGTTGCCATGGTTGGTGATGGTGTTAATGATGCCCCTGCACTTACTCAAGCAGATGTTGGCATTGCAATTGGGACAGGAACAGATGTTGCTGTTGAGTCTGCAGAAATTGTTCTTGTAAAGAATGACCCTCGTGATATACCACGTCTTATAACTCTTTCAAAAAAGACAATGTTGAAGATGAAACAAAATCTAATATGGGCTACTGGATATAATGTTATTGCTATTCCTATCGCTGCAGGAGTGCTTCATCCTTTCGGTGTTATGCTTCTTCCTGAGTATGCAGCACTTATAATGGCAGCAAGTTCTATTATTGTTGTTGCTAATGCGTTGACACTAAAGAGGGTTGATTTATCATAGAAACATAAGAAAGTATAGTTATTCCATTTATTATTTAATCACATAAAATGATAGTAGCGTTTAATAATTAATTTTTTTTAATAACATGAATAAAAAAATAGATTCATTGGCATTAGGTTATTCTGGAGCGATTTTATCTTCATTTGGAATGCTTATATTGTGGGTTTTTGGTAGTGCTGGATATTACACAGGAGCGGTAGTCATGATGGAAGGGTGGCATATGTTTTTCTCACTAAGCCTTTTAGGTTTAGTTGGTGGAATTATTGAGGCTGCTGCATGGAGCTTTATTTTTTTGTATGTATTTGGTATTATGTACAATAAACTTACAAAATAAAGATCTTTAGTAATTCCTGTAAACAACAGAAATACCAACCAATTGGTGTTTCTGTTGTTTACAGGAATTGCTATGGAAATTAAGTCAAAATTAAGTTTATATGTTATATAATAACTTAATTAACTTAATTTATAATCTATATGATTCAACAAAAAAATAAAAAGAAATGGATAATAATAGGGATTGTTGTATTTATAATATTTGCATTGTTTATTATGTTTACATATTCTCCAAAAAAGAAATCAGGGATTGAATCTATTGTGATTAGTAAGACTGACATTATACAAAAAGTCAGTGTTACAGGTACCATAAAACCTACAAATGTGGTAAATCTTGGGTTTGACATACCTGGTAGGGTGTCTAACATAAACATAAAGGTTGGTGATAGAGTTAAAAAAAATAATAATCTTGTACAACTAGATAGTGGTGATTTAGAGTCGCAGTTGCTTGTGGCACAAGCCAATTTATCAGAAGCAAGTGCCAACCTTGCTAAACTAAAAACTGGAACAAGGATTGAAAAGATAAACATACAAAAAGTAAAAGTAAATAATGCAGAAATTACATTTTCTAATGCAAAAAAAGATGTTATGGATAGACTGCGTGATGCATATTCAAAATCAGATGATGCTATTAGGAATAAGTCTAGCCAGTTGTTTAATAATCCAGAAAGTACAAATCCAAAACTTAATGTTATTATTTCAAACAATCAATTAGAGACCAGCGTTGAATCAAGTAGGCTTGAGGTCGGTAAGATGTTAAAGCTTTGGAAGAGGAATCTTGACAATTTAACTGACAAAAGTAGTCTTCTGGCTTTTGTATCAGAGACAAATAACAATTTATATAAAACAAGAGATTTTTTATCCAGTCTTGCATTAGTTGTAAATTCACTTACGAATAGTTCTTCTATTACACAGAGTACAGTTGATATGTATAAGGCGAATATTTGGGCTGCTCGTAGTAGTGTGAATACTGCAATTGGAAACCTGACTGTTTCATCTGGTAGTTTGCGTAGTACACAATCAGCCCTTACTCTTTCAAAAAATGAACTTGTACTTGAAGAAGCTGGTGCAACTAGTGAAGAAATTACTGCACAAAAAGCAATTGTTTTTGGAGCAGAAGCAAGCGTTCAAAGTGCAAAGGTGAATCTTTCTAAAACTACTTTGCATACTCCAATATCAGGCATTGTTACTAAGGTTAATATAAAAGTAGGGGAGGCTGTGCCAGCAAATATGACAGCTATTTCCGTTATGTCTTCAGATCCTTTTGAAATCGATGCTAATATTGCTGAGTCAGATATAGAAAAGATTTCAATAGGAGATAGTGCGGATGTGACTCTTGATGCATATAATGATAATGATATTTTTAAAGCTAAAGTTATAAAAATAGACCCATCAGACGTTGTTATTGAGGGTGTATCAACATACAAGACAACATTTAAATTATTTCCAAATGGTAAAAACATGAGACCTGGTATGACGGCAAATATTGATATATTAACTAATAAAAGAGAAAATGTGTTAGCTGTACCAATGCGTTCTGTGAAAATAAAAAATGATATAAAGTTTGTTAGAGTCATAAAGAGTGATGGCACAATAGAAAACATGAATGTAAAAACAGGGTTGCGGGGTTCTGATGGAAGAATAGAGATATTAAGTGGCATAAAAGCTGGAGATCGTGTAGTTACATTTATGCCATAAAATTATGCCTATTATTGATGTTTCAAATTTAGAAAAAGTATTTGTAAGTAATGGTGGTATTAAAACGCTAGCTCTTAGGGGCGTTACTTTTAATGTTGAACATGGTG
>CAZPPV010000009.1:0-13550 GCA_964588565.1 uncultured Candidatus Saccharibacteria bacterium
CACCAGCAGTAGTAACAGTACAGTCAAGAGCTGTTGCACTTGTACCATAATTACTATTATCAGAATAATACAGCGCAGCTTGAGCACGAAGATTTGCTAGATTTGCTTTTATAGCAGCATCAGCTCCTTTACCACGTGCTGTGTTAAGAGATGCCAATACAACTGAAGCCAAAATACCAATGATTGCAATAACAACCAAAAGTTCGATAAGTGTAAAACCACGTTTTTTATTTAACTTTAACATTTTTATTTTTTTTATTACCTTGAATTTTATAACTCAAGATGTTAATAAATATTTTAATAATTTCCCGCCAAAGACATTAATACGTCTTCGATACGAGACCCGCTTAGATATTAAAATCTTAAGCGGAAAATTACTCGACCTGTATTTTAAACCCAAAGTGAACATTCACTTTCCTAACACTTATTATAATACAACCAGCAAATTAAGAGCAATTTAAAAGTGTGGATAACTTTATTCTAATCAATTACTATTACATGACAAAAAACACTACACGCTACCTGCCATGTTGTATATTGGCATCAAAACAGATGCGAGCACACCTCCAACACCAACACCCAGAAGTACGATCATCGTAGGTTCTATTAAACTTATGAGTGTATCAACGGCAGTATCAACCTCTCTTTCATAAAATATTGCTATTTTTTCTAGAATATTGCCAAGTTCACCTGTTTCTTCACCAACGCGAATCATTTGTATCAACATACTCGGAATTTCTTTATTCCCTGACAATGCTTTTGACATAGGATCACCTGCTTTTATTTTTTCAACAGCCTCCATCAATATTTTTTTATATATATCACTTCCGACAACATCAGCGGTAATCTCTATAGCACGCACCATAGGAATACCACTTGAAAGCATTGTGTGCATATTGTCGGAAAGTCGCGCAAGATATAATTTTTGCAACAGATTACCAAACGCTGGTAAAGCCAACATAATCCTTGGAAAAAAAGATTTGTTTTTTTGTCCAAACCTCCAAAGAAAAAAACCGGCAATAATTAAACCAGCCAATGCTAATAATCCATAATTTACCAAAAAATTACTTATACCCATGACTATCTTTGTCGCCATTGGAAGCTGTGCACCATTGGAAGTTAAAATTCCAGTTATTTTTGGGATAATAAACGTAAACAGCCCTATCATAACTATCAAAAATATTGATATTACAAATGCAGGATACGTTAATGCGCCTTTTATTTTTGCTGTTAACTCATATGTTCTGTCTATATAATCAGCTAAATACATAAACGAATCCGCTATTTTCCCTGACTCTTCTCCAGCACGAACCATATTTACATAAAAATCAGAAAAAACACTTGGGTGTTTATTTAATGCATCTGAGATAGACATACCGCTTTGTATATCATTTGCTATTTCGTTTAGCTTCTTTCTAAGTGTTGGATTACCTGACTCTGCTCCAAGTAATTGAAAAGCTCGCAGTGCTGGAACTTGCGCTTCAAATAAAGTAGCTATCTGACGTGATAATATAACAATATCTTTTGTTTTAACTCTTGATAAAAAAGCTATGTCCATTTCAAAAATAGAAGTTTTTTCGGCACCTGAGATAGAAACAATAACAAGACCTCTCCTCTGTAGTGATGATATTGCCACATCCTCATTCAATGCTTCAATAGCACCTTTTCTTTCTTCTCCAGATTTTGTTACAGCTTTATATTTGAAAAGCATATTTTTATTTTTTATTATTCAATTAAAGCAACTTACCAAGAACTTTTGGGTTAAGAGAATGGAGGTACGCCTGATCAGGAGATATCTCACCTCTTCTTACTAAATCAGCCAAAGACCTGTCCATACTTATCATACCATCTTTTAAGCTAGTCTCAATTACAACATTTATTTCATGAGTTCTACCTTCTCTTATCAAAGACGACACCGCTTTGTTGTTTATCAATAATTCATAGGCAGGAATAAGCCCACCAGATACTCTCAACACAAGTCTTTGTGAAAAAACACCTAAAAGACTTCCAGCCAATTGCATCCTTATTTGTTGTTGTTGACCTGATGGAAATGAGTCAATTATCCTATCGATTGTCTGTGACGCATTATTAGTATGAAGTGTTGAAAAAACAAGATGACCTGTTTCAGCAGCAGTAACAGCTGCTGACATTGTCTCTGGACCTCTCATTTCTCCAAGCATTATAACATCAACGTCTTGCCTGAAGGCAGATCTAAGTGCTGAATGAAAATTTTTTGTATTTACCCTAACCTCACGTTGATCAATAAGGGAACGGTCTGGTTTATATATATATTCTATCGGGTCTTCTATCGTAACAATATGCTCTGCACGTTCTTTGTTTATAAGCTCTATCATAGAAGCAAGGGTTGTTGATTTTCCTTGACCTACAGGACCAACAACCAAGAAAAATCCCTGTTTTTTACGAGCAAAAGCATCTACAATTGGTGGCAGATTAAGCTCCGAGGATGTCCTTATTTGACTTTCAATAACACGCAAAGCAATACCAATACCATCTTTTTGAAAAAAAGCATTCCCTCTAAATCTAATCCCGTCTATAAATTGATAGGAAAAATCCATTTCTTGTGTATCAAAAAATTCATCTTTCTCGCCCTCTGTAAGAAAATCATCTATAAAGATTTTCATATCTTCTTTTGTTAGAACTGGTTCATTCACAAGAGGAAATAAATTACTTGAAACACGTAATGTTGGATTATGACCCACAGACAAGTGCAAATCGGAAGAACCTTCTCTTATTGTTGTTTTAATTAACTCTTCTAATTTTTTATTCATTATTTTAAAATTTTATACTAAAATAAAATACTATTTATTCATTAATTCCATTACTTTTTCAACTACTTCAGATGGAGTGGACTCTGCCTTTACTATATATCCATCAGCTCCGAGTTTCTCACCCTTTTCAATATCTGAAGGTTGTCCAAGATTTGATAATATGATCATCTTTGCACTTTCTGCTAATTTAGATTTTTTAATTTCTGACAAAAGCTCAAAGCCATCCATTGCAGGCATAACAATATCCATAACAACAACATCAAAATCATTTTTTTCTTTAAGTTTTGCTAGAGCATTCATACTTCCAAATGCAGAGTCAACCTCAAATTCTTTTTCTCTAAACTTGATTGTGTACATATCAAGTAAAAACTTATCATCATCGACGATGAGTATCTTGTATTTTTTTTCTATATTATTCATCTATATTTTAAATTTATAACTAAGTACACACTAATGATACAAACAATCTGCTAAATTAACAAGCTCGTCTATACTTTTTTGATATTACAGAGTATTAACTTCTTCAAAAGGTATTATTCCTTCGAGTGATTTTTTTATAGCATCTTCTTTCATAGTTATCATGCCACTCGCTCTAGCAACCTTCCATATTTCAGGCTCTACTGGATTTGTTAATATAATATTTTCAATTTCATCTGTTTTTTTCAAAAATTCAAACACTGCAGTACGACCACTTGTCCCACCAGGGCATTGTGGAGATGCTACAGCTTCATAAAATGTATCACCTTCCTTAATCACATCTTTTCTGTATTTCTCAGGTAAATCTTCAAATTCTTTGTCTATCATAACCCTCATACTTTCTTTAATCGGTACGGGTCTTTTTGATTTAGGGCATAGTGTTTTTACAAGACGTTGAGCAACTGCCAAAATAAGAGTAGGAGCAATAAGATAAGGATCTACTCCCATATCGATAAGTCTAGGCACAACACCAATAGCATTGTTCGTATGTATAGTAGAAAAAACTAAATGACCAGTCAGCGCAGCTTGTATAGCAAGCCTGGCCGTTTCTTTATCGCGTATCTCTCCAACCATAATAATATCGGGGTCTTGCCTCAAAATAGACCTAAGTCCATTTGCAAAACTATATCCTATGTCTGGTCTTACTTGTGATTGACTCACACCACCTATATGATAGTCCACAGGATCTTCCAAACTAACTATATTCTTCTTTTCTCTATCTAATTCACCAATCATTGAATATAGTGTTGTTGTTTTTCCAGAACCAGTAGGTCCTGTGATTAGAATAAGTCCATACGGATTTTTTAACGCTGCTCTAACCAAGCCAAGACCCTCTTCCCCTAACCCTATTTGTGCTATAGGTTTCATTCCTTTATCAGGATCAAGTATTCTCATTACGACTTTTTCACCATAATACGCAGGAAATGTTGATACACGAAAATCAATCCTCCTACCATCTATACGTGCCGAAAAACGTCCGTCCTGTGGTTTTCTTTTTTCATCAAGCTTTAGATTTGCAAGGATTTTTATCCTTGCAACAACTGCGCTATGAACAGCAACAGGGAGAATAAGACTAGTATAGAGTATTCCATCAACCCTAAACCTAACACGCACTTTCTCTCCCATGTGCTCTATATGCACATCAGACGCATTCCCTTCTGTTGCATGACGTATCATAACTGCAACAATTTTTGTTACAGGGGCTTCTTCTGTTATTTTAGCAAGATCCCCTTTTTTTGTTTTTTCTTTACTCTTATCCTTAATTAATTCAACATTCTTAGTGTCTTTTATGTCTGACTCTAATTCAGAGAGTGCTTTTGTGACTTCTCCTGTCAAACCTTTGTATGATTTTAAAACATCATTAAAGTCTTTTTTTGATATCAAAAATATTTTAGCAGGAAAATTTATTTTTGTTGATATGAAATGCAGAGCATTACGCGCTTCAATACTTTCCGTATCTAATACCCCAACTTCAAGAACACCGTCTTTCACATCAAGAGGTACAAATTTATAATACGCAGCAGATTCTTCAGGGATATAGCGTAGTATTTTAAATGGTACCACCTTACCTTTCAAGTGCCGTAAAGGAACACCAAAAAATTCAGCCTTCGCTTCAAGAATATCATCTTCTTTTACACCTTTTCCAATCAGTATTTCATCAATAGGCTTTTGTTTTTCTTGTGATTCTATAAGAAGTACTTCAATATCCCCCTCATTTATTATACCTTTTTGTGCAAGATTATTTAAAAAACTCATGTAAAATTAAAATATAAAACTTATTGTGTCTTAGCAAAAGGATTATCTCTACCGACTGGCTCTTTTGGTATAGTTTTTCTATCATCTTTCAAACTACTAAAACCTATTGATGAAAAAATACTAGTATTCACTTTTATATTACCAAGTCTACTGCGTAACAAATCTACATCTCTAATATTAGTACCGCCTGATACCATGGGAGTTGAAGTACTTATCCCTTGCGTAGAAGATTTTGTATTTGCATTATTAGCCTTCTTTGCTGGAACAAGAAATTTATAAAGAAGGAAAAATGCTGCTGCTACTACAATAGCTATTAATATATTTTTTATTATATTTTGTTTATTCATAATATAAATTTATTTCTTCAAATATGTTGTAAGTTTAACCTTATAATTATAAATATCATCTTTTTTTGAATCTTTTGTATTCACATTACCAGAGTCCAGTGAAATTGAATCAACATTTAATAACACTAAACTCTGCTCCAGAGATTTCAAGAATTTTTTAAAATCTTCGTATTTAGTTGATACTGAAAATTCAATATTCATATTCTCAATCTTGCTAGGGATATGTACACCCTTTACACCAACAGGTAGATTAGATATATTCGTATTATTTTTAGCTTCTGAATTGCTTATTTTTAGATTACCAAGAGACAACCCTTCTGAATATGCTAATAAATTTACCATATTTAAATATCGTACTTTGTCCACACTAGAAGGTAAGATAGTATCGATTTTACTCATGTTTACGCTAGAAATATCCTTCAGATTCGAACGTAATTTATCAATAGTATTACCAATATCTTTTATCTCTTTAAGGGCATCGACGACTAACACTTTTTTACTACGAACATGCGTTATGTCTGAATATAAAGGTTTTATATAAAAATAAGCAACAAGTATTGATACTAGTATTAAAATTATTGGTATGAGTATTCTTAGTCTTAACATAATGTTTTATTTGTTCCCATTTAAGAGATTATTTAATTCTCCGACTCCAGCATTATTTGATGCAGAAATATCTTTTCCAGATGGCTGTATAGTGCTCTTGACGGTAGTAGTAGATACTTGTTCTTGTTTAATTACATTCTCATAATTTATAAAAGAAGGCACAATATTTAATTTAAGACTAAACGAAACACTACCTACCTTATCTAATGAAATATCTGAAATATCAAAACTACTAATTCTTTTATTACTCTTTATCTCTTTTTTAATAACATCTGACTGATAAGCAAGAGATCTATAACTTGGAGCTTTTCCTTTTAATTCTACTGAAAATAAAGTGGGATTTTTTTCTTTGGGCTTCTGGTATTTTGTGTTTTGAATTGAATTACCTTTAGTAGAAGAAAATTTGTATGTACTGAATTCTATACTTTTTAATGTAATTTCCTGTAATAAATTAAAAATTACAGAAGGAGCAACATGAGAACCTAGAAGCTTTTTTATGTTTCCTATCTTTTCTTGAAATTCTTGCGCACGCTCCATCGCATTATCAGGGTCAAGTCTCTTTTTTGCGGAACTTAATTCTGACTCTTTATTTTTTAATGACTTATCCAATCTGTATTTATAATAAAACATACCACCATACATAGCAAAAGTTAAGAAAAATAAAACAAACGATAGTGTAAGCATAAGACTTAATGGACGTTTCGGTCCATGTGATTTTCTGGAAATCGGACTCTGTGGAATAAATGATATTTTATTTTTTTTATCCATCTTTATATTTTACTATTATTATTAAAATAATAATAGTGCATAAATAACATAATTAAAGTACCTCCAACGCCAATCCAATTGCAACAGAAAACTCTGGACCAATCTCTTTTAATGTATTCCTCAAAAATGCCGGTGCATCCAACTTTGCAAAAGGATCACTTAAACTTACATCCATACTGAAACTTTCTTGTGCAAATTCTGGTAATCCTCTCAAAAGAGACCCACCACCTGAAAAAATAACCTTACTTACAGCTTTGTTATTCCTATTCTGATAATCTAACAAGACATTGTTCGCTTCAGAAAATATGTGAGCTAGGGGTAAATTGGTCACCTTAAAAAATTGCTGTTTTGATGCTTCATCATTCAAAATACTTGGATCGCGTTTTGATTCTTCGGCATCATCAATGTCTATGCCAAGTGATTTTGATAATGCTATGGTTATATCCTGAGATCCTTTATTTATAGTATGAACACTCTGTAGTATACCGTATTCTACTAATGCAAGTTTTGTTATCGCAGCACCGATATCTATAATCATAACTGGGTTCATTCCGTTAATTAAACTTGAACGTATTGTACTAAACACTTCTATTTCAAAAAGTTTTACATTCAATCCAGAAAGGTTTTTTATATCTTGATATTTATTTATTGAGCTATTATGTATTGCAGCAACAAGAACATCTATGCTCTTATTAACTCCTTTTTGTTCTACTTTACCAGGACTTGGCACAGTAGACTTTATTTCTTTCTTTTTAGGTAACACCCAAAAATCAAGTGTTACTTCAGACATTGGTACTGGTATATGTCTACGTGCTTCAAGTGGAATCATATGCTCAAGCTGTTTCTTCCCGAGATTTGGCATCTGAATAAATGAAATCATCGCATCTTTCATTGGTATTGCCATAGCTACATTTTTTGTAGTAGAACCTGTTTCTCTAATCAAATCACTTATAGCTTCGACTATCTTATCTTTTGGAAGATTCACAGCCTGACCAATACTAACATTCGAATATGGACCAAGGGCAAGGCTACCATAATTTTTGAGAACTGCCCTTCCTTCCTGTTTTTGTATTTGAACAATTTTTATAGCTGATGATCCGATATCAATACCTAAAACTCCTTCATCATTACTCAAAAAACTAAGATTTGTAATTTTATCCAATATGCTTGCCATGTTTTATATTTATTATCATAATATTATAGCATGCTATAGTGCAGGTGTCGCACTTATCTTTATCCACAACTAACAAATTACAAAATTTAAAGTTGTATAATAAAATTATGATAAAATTAATTACTCAAAAAATATTAAATGTGCTATTCCCTACATACTGCGTGTCGTGCAATACAAAAGATACATTACTATGTAAAAAGTGCATACAAAATATTTCACCTTCACAGCAAAATACAAATGATACAGAAATTATATCAGTATTTAGTTACAAAAATAACATAGCAAGAAATGCAATTCAATTTTTAAAATATAAAAATGGAAAAGATATCGGTAAGATATTTGCACATTCACTGTACGATATAATACTAGAAGAGCTAAATGAACAAAACATTTTCTCAAATTTTAATAACCCTATACTCATACCAATACCACTATCAAAAAACAAAATGAAAGAGCGTAGCTTTAATCAATCTGAAATTATTGCAAAAGAAATGTCCTTTATAGATAAAGGCTCGTCTTTCACAATTAAAACAAATGTCCTTTATAAAATAAAGGACACAACAAGCCAAGCATCCATAAAAAACAAACAACAACGTCTACAAAATCTTCGTGGGTGTTTTAATGTAAAAGATCCAAATAAAATAAGAAACAAAAATATAATTTTGATTGACGATGTAACAACAACAGGAGCTACTATAAAAGAAGCAAGAAAAACACTCCTAGCGAGCGGAGCAAAAAAAGTTATAGCATTCACTATTGCACATTAAAATAAACTACAAAACTATAGATAAAGTACACAAAATATGATACATTACATGGACGATTGAATATATTGGAGAGTTGGCTGAGTGGTCGAAAGCGCATCCCTGCTAAGGATGTAGGGGGGAAACCTCCTCGAGGGTTCGAATCCCTCACTCTCCGCCATTTTTCACTAAATTGAAACTTCTTGTTCTAAAAGGACGGAAGATGACCGCGCCGAAGGCGCGGGAGTTGAAATTGGAGATTTAACAAAATAAATATGTTTACTAAAGAAAAATTAGGATTATGGCTTCTTGAGGCACTTAAACTACTTCAAGCAAACGATGGTAAGTATCGATCAAGGGACTTGATACGTGATTTGGAAAAACGTTTAGATCTTACACAAGAAGAAAAAAGTCTAAATAATAGTGGTCAGGCACGATGGGTCACAAACTTCCGTTTCCAAAGTATCGGACTTGTAAAAGCAGGTCTTATTACAAAAGAAGGAGGCTTTTGGAAAATTACCAATGAAGAAGGTGTTGATATTGATGCTCTTACCCCATCATCACTCTCTGATTTATGCGATAAGAAGTACAAAGAATGGCTTGAAAAGCGAGATGTTGAAGCTGGCGAAAGTGGTGTAAGTCCATATATGGTAGGTGACCCACATGAAGCTCCCTTAAATAATCTAAAGATTGATCCAAGAAAAGTTTCTTTTGATGAGTTGCTCAAAGGCGTAGATAAAAGTGTTATTCAGATACCACCATTTCAGCGTGAATTTGTGTGGAGTCCTAAAGATATTTGTTTTTTGCTAGATAGCATTTATAGAGGGTACCCAATTGGAAGTTTCATTTTTTGGAGAACACTACGAAAATTACCTCACCATAGAGAAATTGGTGGCTTGAAATTAAATAATATTTCTCCTAATTCACTCATTGACTATGTTCTAGACGGACAGCAGAGAATAACTTCACTATACGCAGCAGTTAGGGGTGCAAGTATAGAGGGTGATAAATATCAATTTTACTTCAACCTAAATACGGGTAAATTCCAGTCAGAGCGTACGAAAGATGATGAGGAACAAAAAGAAAGTATGCGAACCAACCGTATTCCAATAGATAAGCTTTTCGTTGAGTCACGTGCCGAATATGTAAGATATATATCGGAATTCCCTGATAATCATCAGGATTTGTTACATGGATTGTATGATCGATTCAAGCTGTACGCATTTTCAATAATCTATGTTCAAGAAGAAGATGAATCAGAAGATGAAGACCAAACGGAGAGCGTGAAAAAGATAGTAAGTATTTTTTCACGAATTAACGAGACAGGAAGAAAATTGACCGTTGTTGCTAAGATGGTCGCACGTTGTTGGGGAGAGGGATTTAACATTCGTGAGAAGTTTGATGAAATATACGAGGGAAATCCTGAGTTGGAAGGAATACGTGAAGAAACAATACTACAAACAGCGTCCGCAATTCTCAACCAACGACGATCCCGAACACGCGATATTCTTGAAACCACAGATATTCAAATTTTGGAACGAGAATGGGACAATATCATCGAAGCTTTTAAGTTATCACTTGAGTTTGTAAAAAACAAAATAAAGATTAAGAAATTAGAATATTTACCATTCGACACTCTTCTTGTTCCGCTTGCGTATTTTCACTATAAAAACCGCAACCCATCAAACACTCAAGTGGAACAGCTCCAAGTGTGGTTTTGGAAAGCGTGTGTATCAAATAGATTTGGTTCAACTGTAGAAAGTAAAATCGAAGAAGATTGTGAAGAATTTGATAAAATTCTAGAGGGTGAGAAGGCTGAATTTCAGTACCAAATTGACTGGGAAACATTTAAGGCACGCCTTATTGCCCAAAACTATAATCTTCGTAATGCCTTTTGTAAGACTATTCTGTCGCTGTATTCTTATTTAGATCCAAAAAGTTTTAAGGATGGTCGCGATATTGATATCAGTAATGCCTTTTCTGGTTATTACAAAAATAATCTACATCATTTTTTCCCACGAAAATATCTTGAGAAAGTGTTTGATCCTCAACGTGAAAGACGCGACAGTATTGTGAATATAGCTTTTGCTCCAGCCATTGTGAATATAGAAATGAGTGACACACAACCCAGTAAATATATTTCTAAGTTTAGGGAGGAAAATCCAAATATTGATGCAATCCTAAAAACTCATTTAATAGATGATCTTGATAAATTCGGAATAAACACAAATTACTTTGGTGTCTTTCTTGAAAAAAGAGCCGAGAGAATTGAGAACCAATTTAGAATATTACTTGGACTGAAAACTAAAACTGAGCAACAATTCGACGATGAACCATCAGCTCCTTTAGATTTGTTAGAGATTAAGCTTCGTAATACTATTCAAGAAAAACTCACTGAAGCATTTGGGGGTGAATTTTGGATTGATGCCGTACCATCAGATATTCGGACAGTGGTTAAGGTGAAGATAGAAAGTCATATTCGGTCACACCCATATGATATTGATAAGTTTAAATCGTCAGTATCTAAGCTCGGTTTCTTGGATGTCATGGATTATGCAAAAATAATATTATCTAATTGGATTTCATTTAGTGAAATTTTTCAAAGCAAGGGTGAGTTAGAAAAACATTTTTTAGCATTAAAAAATTATAGAAACTGCATAAAACATAATCGAGATATGAATGATGTAGAAAAAAAGAATGGTGAAGCTGCTGTTCTTTGGTTTAATGCATTATTTGATGAAAATAATTATCTTTCTTAGTATGTACAGTGGCAATAATACAAAACATGAAAAATAAAGGAGATTCCAAAAGTTCGATACATGCGCCAGCGGTAATTCGTTTTAATATTGACTTTATTTCTGAAGAGTCTAATCGCATTAAAACTTCTAATGATGTACGGAATAGAGTAATTGAAATATGTACTTATATATCAACAGAAATATTGTCCAAACTAGAAGACAAAGACGGTGAAAAACTAGAAAAGCAAATATTATACGGACTTTCAAAATTTGATGAGGTAATAAAAGATTTAGAGAATGACGACAATGAAAAAGAGATGCTGTTTTTACTTACAAGTCATGTGGGAGACATGTTATATGCAATATATGAAAAAAATTAATGATGATACGCAAATCTTATGGCATCACAAAAATCGAAGTCAAAACAATCGAAGACTAAGACCCTTATTGTAAAAGATTTGGATTCTCTTCAAAAAGAATTTTATAAAACCTATGACCCAGATTATTGGCTTCATAAAATAGCTTTGTTGAAAAATTGTCACGACAATTTTGAAAATGCAAAGGATGTTTTAACTATAGACTTAGGGGACGTTACTGATGAGGAGTATAAAAAAATGTTGCGGACAGAAATGCACTTCTTATATTTTCAAATGGTGGAAACTTTGTTTGAAGTAGTATTTGCAATTTCCAAACATGATAATAAAAATCTAGGTCTTGCATTAACATTTTCAAACTATAGACAAAGTAGTTTTTATTCAAATACATATAAACAAATATCAGAACTGTCTGATATTTCTGATATTTTTACTCGAAATATAAAAACGGAAATAAAAGGAGAAAAGCAAGAAGTTAGTTTACTAAGGTGGATTTTTTATTTTGTTTATCCATCAAAGATGACTAATGACGAGTGGAAAAATAATTTGAATAAAATTAAGCGGTTACTTTTGTTGTTTGCCAAAGATTTCTCAGATAGAGGTGAGTATAATGCCTATAAACACTCTTTGCGTTTTTACAATTCCAGCTTTGGCTTATCGATTGGTATAACTGGTGGAGCTAAAAAGGTTTCACTCATCCAATCAGATGACGCAATTACTTATCTTGAGGAGAAAAATGGTGCGGTTAGAAAAACAACAAAAACATTTGATTTTGAGAAAGATACAAAGCGATGTCTTGTTATTTACCATTTGATTAAAAATATAATCTATACTCGTAAGTATTCCATACTTCCAGAGTTTATTGGAAAGAATTTTGATTTTTATACACTTGCCGACATTGATATTCAAAAGCTACGTAATATTGGAAAATCAAGTTTTACTGTTTGAAATTAAAGGGAGCCTCGCTTGCGCGCGCATGGGTGGGTTGGGGTAAGCGCAATATGATTTGCTTGTGCCATTCGTTAGTTTGGCACAATCCGTTTTAATTGATTTACCACAAAACTCAATCAAAGTTTATGAGCCGAACCAAGAGAACACCGAGCAGGCATCACGAACGAAGTAAGTGGCCAATGCGAGGTGTTTCTCGCAAGCGAGCGGAGCTTAGATTTACCACGAGCGTATACAGTAGGTAGCGCCAAGTTCGTGAGGGAATGGAAAAACGGCGAGTGGTGTAGCGTAGCGATAAAACTTGTTTAACGAGCCGTTTTGGAGTGACTGAAGCGAACCCGACCGACAAAACCATTTCCTTACCTTTCTTTTTTCGCCTGTCGGCGGAGGGGTTTGGGGAGGAGCACGACAAAAAATTGAAAGGAAACAGTTTTGGTCGGGCGGCTCGCCGTAGCATTAGCGGAGGCGTGTGGCGCGCCACAGTTGACTCCAATGCGTAAGATTAAGTTTAGAGTCACCACAGTCTCCGCGCGTTGCAGATCAATCGCTCCGCTCGAAAAAGGTTCGTGCAAAGGATATAATGTCACCGCCAATTTACGATTTCAGCGTTTTTGGACGAAATCCGAACTCATTTTGAACAGAACCCCGACTAATCACGCGCCAAGCGCGTGGTGACTCTAAACGAAATCTTACACTAGGAACGGAAAGTGGTAATTCAATTGGTGCGTTTCCACTCGCCTCCGCTGTGCTACGGCGAACCAAAACAGAGATTTTTGCAATACATTTTTTTAATTTTTTTCTGCCCCCATTTTTTTCTTTTAATAGGAATTG
>CAZPPV010000010.1:0-13260 GCA_964588565.1 uncultured Candidatus Saccharibacteria bacterium
GATGATTTTGCCATTGTTATTCCAGCTGGAACTAAACACAATATAATCAACACATTAAATGATGAAGTTATGAAGCTTTATTCTGTTTACTTTCCTCCAGAACATAGAGATGGTGTGATACATGCCACAAAAGTAGAAGCAGAGGCTGGAGAGGAACATTTTGATGGGAATACAACGGAATAAAAAATATTCAGTATACTAAAAAACACACATATAAATTATATATATGTGTTTTTTAGTATATACTTATCCTTTTGTGGTATAATTACTATTATTTTTACTATGGTAAAAAAAATATTAGTTTACATAAGTATAATCTTTGGGATAGCCTTTATTGTATGGGGTGTTGGTTTTCTTGGTAAATTGGTTGCAGTTGATATTCCAAAATCTTTTCTTTTTGTATTTCCGTTCACCATGGCATTAATTATTTTTTTGTTAGGGTTTTTTGTATATACAAAAGTAACTAAAGTTGATAGGTTAAAAAATGAATTTATCACGGTTGTTGCTCATAGATTGAGAACACCGTTGTCTAGAATCAATTGGATGATTGATGAGTTGTATGAAGATATTGGATTGCAAGAAAAAAATAAACTGGCAAGTTCAATGCAAGAAGCATTAAAAGGTTTTACGGGTGCTTTAAATCAACTTTTAGATGCTACTGAAGCAGGAAAAAAATCATTATATTATGATTATATATTTGAAGAAGGACGGCTCAATTATATTGTTCAACAAGAAATTGCAAATTATACAGTTGGTATGATGCAAAAAGAAATAGGCGTAACGACAGATATACAGGATAATCTTCCATTATTATTTTTTGATAAAGATCGTATGAAAGTTGTTGTAGGAATTTTTCTTGAAAATGCAATCATCTACACACCAAAAAAAGGTAATTTGAAAATAAAATTATATGAACAAGGGTCTAATATATTTTTTTCTGTAGAAGATTCTGGAATTGGGATCTCCAAAGAGTCGTTGCCCTATATGTATACAAAATTTTTTAGGACTAAAGATGCTGTGACAATGGATAGAGACCGTACCGGATTAGGTCTTTTTATAGCTAAAGAGATTATTAAAAAACATGGTGGTATAGTTGGGGTTGATTCAAATGGTATGAACGAGGGAAGCCGTTTCTGGTTTTCACTACCAATACGTTAATTACATAAAAAATAAAATGCTAATAGCAATCAAAGAGATATTAACTCGTATAAATTACCTACTTGTTTTTTTATTTATGTCGTTTCTTGTATTTATAATACTTGTAATGTCTACAAACACGCAACTTATTTTTAGTATAATTTCTTATCCTGAACCGAATATTTTTTCAAAATTGTCTATAATTGTTGGATTAATTGGTTCAATACAAACTAATTTTACATTTTTCTCAATAATTTCAATGATTGTAATATCCATTTTGTTTGGGTTTAATATTTCCGCAATATTTTATCTCATCAAAGAGTTTGGTGGAGTTTTTTATAATAAGTCGATAATCACCACTGGAGGTGGAATACTTAGTGCAATTCTTGGTGGAGGGTGTGCGGCTTGTGGAACATTAGTTATAACGCCATTATTATCTCTTGTTGGGTTGGGTGGTGTTTTGTCTCTCCTGCCTTTTGGAGGACAGGAGTTTAATCTTTTAGCTATTTTATTTCTGGGGATATCTTTTCTGGGAATATTAAAAAAAATAAAAATAGTAAATGAAAAAATATAAAATTAAGTAATAATAAGTATATTATTGGTATAATATACTTTTCCACTTATTATTTTTATATATAAGAGTCTAATTATGGTAAAATATATATATGATAAGAGATAATTAGCTATCTTTTTATTAGCTGTGTGTTGAAGTATTTATTATTGAATGTGTATATGAGTAGTAATAATACAATAAAAATTTTTATATTAATTTCTATTGTAATATTTTTTATTATATTTCAAGTTTTATATAAGAAAAATAAAACACACAACATTTTATCAAAAATATACAAAAGAATGGAAATAAAAAGTAATTCATTTAAATACAATGAAATGATTCCAATACAATACACGTGTGATGGAAAAGACCTGAATCCTAATCTTCAAATAAAGAATGTCCCAGTAAAAACCAAAGAATTAGTGCTTATTGTTGATGATCCTGATGCATCTGGTGGGGTTTGGACACATTGGGTGGTGTGGGGTATATCACCTGATGTGAATATTATAAACGAAGGTGAGTTGCCATTAGGAGCAGTAGAAGGAATCACGAGTTTTGGTACCGTAGGATATGGAGGTCCTTGCCCTCCAAAAGGAACTGGTGTGCATAGATATTTTTTTAAATTATATGCATTAAATAAAAATACAAACTTAACTAAAGGTGATACGTTGCAAGATTTAAAGAGAGATATGAACGGAAACGTAATAACCAGCGCCAAATTTATCGGGTCGTATGGTCGTGTAGATTAAGTTGTATTTTATATATAATCAAAAAAGAAATACGTAACATATATGAATCTTAAGATTTTAATGTTTGGTTGGGAGTTTCCTCCATATAATAGTGGTGGTCTTGGTACTGCATGCTTTGGTCTTACTCGTGCGTTATCTTCTGATAAAAATGTTGATATTACTTTTGTCCTTCCAAAGAAAGTGGATGTTAGCCCTAGTTTTATGAAAGTAATATTTGCTGATACCTCGACTGTTTTAAGCGTAGAGGACATATCGATACTGTCTGGATATATAACTTCTAATGAGTATTTAATAAAAAAAGATGAATTAACAAATGGATTATACGGGGCTACTCTTCTTCAAGAAGTAAAATTTTACGCAAAAAGAGCAATAGAAATAGCACGTAATGAAGATTTTGATGTAATACATGCACATGATTGGCTTTCTTTTCTTGCAGGTATCGAAGCAAAAAAAATAAGTGGTAAGCCTCTTGTTTTACATGTCCATGCCACAGAGTTTGATAGAACAGGGGGACAAGGAGTGAATCAAGATGTGTATAATATAGAAAAGTATGCAATGCAAGAAGCAGATGAGATTGTAGCAGTTAGTAATTTTACAAAAGAAAAAATTATAAAATATTATGGAATAGATTCAGATAAAATAACTGTTGTTCACAACGGGGTAGATATGTCTGATTTTAAAAGACTCCCTGCAAGACTTGAAAAAATAAAAAAAACTGGAAAACAAAAAATTGTCCTTTTTGTGGGTAGAATAACAATACAAAAAGGTCCAGAATATTTCGTGAGAGCTGCAAAAAAAGTATTAGATTACTATGCAAATGCACTGTTTGTCGTTGCTGGTTCTGGTGATATGCAATATCAGATGATGAATGAAGTTGCAAGTCTTGGTATAGGAGATAAAGTCATATTTACTGGATTTTTAAGAGGAGATGACCTAATTGCACTTTATCAAGCTGCTGATCTTTATGTTATGCCATCTGTTTCTGAACCATTTGGTATAATACCTCTTGAGACTATTGCTAATGGAATACCTGTGATAGTATCAAAACAGACTGGAGTATCTGAAGTATTAACACATGCACTGAAAGTTGATTTTTGGGATGTTGATGAGATGGCTAATAAAATATTGAGTGTATTACAAAATGATTCACTAAAAAATACACTTAAAGAAGAATCATTTAAAGAAGTAGAGAAATTAAATTGGGCATCGTCTGCAAAGAAGGTGATGGGTGTTTATAAGAAATTTTTTAAATAGATATTAAAAATATGGCGTCAGTTTGTTTTTATTTTCAAGTTCATCAACCTTATCGTATAAAACCATATAGAGTATTTGATATCGGTAAAGATAGCGAATATTTTAATGATAATTCTGAAAAAGATTTAAATAATGAAAAAATATTAAAGAAGGTTGCATGCAAGTCTTATCTCCCAGCAAACGCTGTACTCTTGGAATTATTAAAAAAACATCCAGAATTTAGGGTGAGTTTTTCTATGTCTGGTGTATTCTTAGAACAACTTGAATGTTTTTCTCCAGAAACACTAGAGTCTTTTCAAAAATTAGTAAAAACAGGGCAAGTAGAAATATTAAGTGAAACTTATTATCATTCTTTATCATTTTTGTATTCTAGAAATGAATTTAAGAAACAAGTAAGGTTGCACAGTAAAAAGGTAAAAAATTTGTTTGGAGTAGTACCTACCGTTTTTAGGAATACTGAGTTGATATACAACAATGAACTTGCAAAAGAAGTAGAGAACATGGGATTTAAAGGTGTTATCTCAGAAGGAGCAGACCATGTATTAGGTTGGAGAAGTCCAAATTTTTTATATAAACCTAAAGATACTAAGAACATAAAATTACTTTTAAAAAATTATAAACTCTCAGATGATATTGCATTTCGTTTTTCGTCAAAAGACTGGGATGGTTATCCTCTTACTGCACCGCAATTTGCTAAGTGGGTATCTTCTGTAAATGGTAATGGTAATTTGGTAAATCTATTTATGGATTATGAAACTTTTGGAGAGCATCAATGGAAAGATACAGGAATTTTTGAATTTTTAAGATATTTGCCCGAAGAAGTATTAAAGCATCCTGATAATGATTTTGTAACACCATCAGAAGCAATTGAACGTTATAGCGATGTTGGTGAGTTAGATGTACCCAATTTTATATCTTGGGCTGATGTTGAGCGTGATTTATCTGCTTGGCTTTCTAATTCATTACAGCACGATGCAATAAGTAAATTATATGCGCTGGAAGACGACGTTCTAAAAACAAAAGATAAAAAAATAATAGAAGACTGGAGGAAGATGCAGACGTCAGATCATTTTTATTACATGTGTACAAAATGGTTTGCAGATGGAGATGTACATAAATATTTTAATCCATACGAATCTCCTTATGATGCATTTATTGTTTTTATGAATGCCTTGAACGACTTGAAGCTCAGGATTGTTTCCAAAGAGAGCAAAATTTTGGTAGAATATTAAACATTATAGAAGCTTTACTAATATATTTAATTAAAAATTATGGTATCAAAAAAAACAAAAACTGTAAAAAAAGTAATCAAGAAAAAACTTGTGAAAAAAACTATGCCTGTTAAAAAAGCAATCAAAAAGAAACCTATAAAAAATAAAGTAGTTGTAAAAAAAGTAATCAAGAAAACTATGCGAAAAATTGTTACTGCAAAGAAAAAATCCACAGTTTCTAAGGTAGGTATTTTAAAGAAGAATAATAAATTTACAAGAAAAAGGAAATTAAACAAGAAGTCACTTGTAATAGCTATTGGAGACAGGTGCTTTTGGGTCAAAGATGGACCGTCTGTGAGAGATTTAGCTGACCTTAGAAATGTTTTATTGGAAATAAGCAAAGAGCAATTTCTTTATCATGCAAATGGTATGAAAAATGATTTTGCTGTATGGACAGAGGAAGTTTTATATGATAAAAAATGTGCAGATAGTATAAGAAAATCAAAAACAATATCTGCTATGGTAAAGAATATCGAGAAATTTTTATCAGTGTATAATTATTAATTATTACATACTTATATTTTATATAAATTAATTTATGCCAAAATCATTAGCACTCGGAAATGGTAATATGCTTATCTGTCTTGATAAGGATGCTCAGGTAAGAGATTTATTCTTTCCTTATGTTGGGCTGGAGAATCATGTTGGTAGTTCTTATGTGCACAGGATTGGTGTTTGGGTTGATGGAGATATGAGGTGGTTATCTCATAGTAGCTGGGACGTTTCTGTAAATTGTAACAAAGATGCGTTAGTTAGTAATATAAAAGCAGTTAATACTGATCTTAATATAGATATAGCTTTTTCTGATGTTGTATACAATGAAAAAAATATTTTTCTTAGGAAAGTGACAGTTTTTAATAAAGGTAATAAAAGGAGAGAAATAAAAATATATTTTGGACATGAGTTTGAAATATATGAATCACATAGAGGTGATACATCTTATTTTGATCCAATTGGACGTTCCATTATTCACTACAATGGGCGTAGAGTATTTTTAATAAATGGCAGGTGTGAGGAGCGTAGTTTTGATGACTACACAACAGGAATTTTTAAAATAGAAGGTAAAGAAGGTTCTTACAAAGACGCTGAAGATGGTATGCTTTCACAGAATCCAATAGAACATGGTTTGACAGATTCAGTAATTGGTTTTTATTTTTCAGTAGGTCAAGGAGAAAATAAAGAATTATATTACTGGATGACAGTCTCTGAAACAATAAAAGAAGCTAAAGATTTAAATAACTATATTCTAAATAAAACACCGGAACATCTTCTTAGGACCACAAGAGATTTTTGGAAAGCATGGGTGAATAAATATAATTTTAGTTTCTATGGTCTTGATGAGAATACTGTATTATTATTTAAAAAATCACTTTTCAATATTCGTGCACATACAGATAATCGTGGTGCAATAATCGCATCAGGAGATTCTGATATGCTACAAAGTGGAAGAGATACTTATAGTTATATGTGGCCTAGAGATGGTGCTTTTTCAGCGATGGCTCTTGATATGGCAGGTGATACCAATGTTGTAAGAAGATTTTTTGAATTTTGTAATAATGTTATAACTGATGACGGGTACTTTATGCATAAATATAGACCAGATGAGTCGTTGGGTAGCTCATGGCATCCTTGGATAAAAGATGGGGAAGTTCAGTTGCCTATACAAGAAGATGAGACTGCATTGGTTATATATTCATTATGGAAACACTATGAAGTTGCTAAAGATTTGGAGTTTATAGAAAATATATATAATTCTCTTATAAAGAAAGCAGCTGATTTTATGGTTGAATATCGTGATAAAAAAACAGATTTACCAAAATCAAGTTATGATTTATGGGAAGAAAAACTTGGTACTTCAACTTTTTCATCTGCTTGTGTGTACGGGGCACTCATCGCAGCAGCAAATTTTGCTAAAATATTTGGAAAGGAAAAGAGTGAGACAATATATAGAGAAGCAGCGGAAGAAATAAAACAAGCAATTTTAAAATATCTTTATGATGAAGAAAGTGGCAATTTTTACAAAATGATACATTTTGAAGATGGGAAACCTGTGTATGATAAAACGCTAGATATGTCCAGCGTATACAGTATTTATACTTTTAATATTTTAGATATTGATGACGTTAGACTTAGTAGGGCAATAAAAAATACCGAAGATTCTCTCATATGCAAAACACCAATAAGCGGTGTTGCAAGATATAATGGAGATTCTTTCCATCGCAGAGCAGAAAATGTTCCAGGTAACCCGTGGTTTATTACAACATTGTGGTTAGCGCAATATTATATAAAAAAAGCAAAAAAGGAGGAAGATTTCGACAAGGTAAAGAAATGGTTAGATTGGACTGTTGATAATTCTCGCACTTCCGGGGTTTTATCTGAGCAGCTAGATCCATATTCTGGAGAACAGCTATCCGCCGCACCTCTTACATGGAGTCACGCAGAATTTGTGATAACGGTTATAAAATATTTAGACAAAGTAGAGGAACTCGGTTTGTGTAAAAAATGTGACCCAGTAAGAACAATTTGATATATAATTTATGGATAAAATATTTAAAGAAAGTAATATTCCTACTATACTAATAATATTTGGTGGGACAGGAGACTTAAGTCGTCGCAAGTTACTACCGGCACTTTTTGATTTATATGAGAATGACTTATTGCCAGATATGTTAAAAGTTGTTGGTGTGGCTAGAAGAAAATTATCTGATGATGAGTATCGCACATTTGCAAAAATTGCAATAAGAAAAAGTAGCGATAGGGTATATGACGAAAAGAAAATAGATAAATTTTTAGAGCATGTCGTGTACCATTCAGGAAACTTTACAATACCTGAAAGTTACAAAAAATTATCTGAAAAACTTATTTCCATAGAAGATTCTTTTGGCGTCTGTTCAAATAAATTATTTTATCTTTCAGTCTCACCTTTATTTTATGATTTGATATTCAAAGAACTTGCAAACTCTGGACTTACAATACCTTGTAGTCAGGAAACAGGGTGGACTAGAGTTCTAGTGGAAAAACCTTTTGGAGAAGACGTAAAGACTGCTAAAGAATTGGATGAAAAACTCGGTCTTTTGTTCAATGAAGAGCAAGTATTTAGGATAGACCACTATCTAGGTAAAGAAACACTTCAAGATATTTTAATGTTTAGGTTTTCAAATTTGATGTTTGAACCAATTTGGAATAATAAATATATTGAAAAAGTAGAATTAAAACTGAACGAAGATATTGATATAGAAAATAGAGGCTCTTTTTACGATAAAATTGGTGCACTAAAAGATGTTGGACAAAATCATCTTTTACAGATGCTTGCTTTTATTACGATGGATAATCCAATGGAGTTTAACGCAAAAAATGTAAGAGATAAAAGAGCTTCAGTTATTGAAAAATTAAGGGTAATATCTAAAAATAATTTGGAAAGTTTTGTATTACGTGGTCAATATACTGGGTATAAAAATGAACAGGGGGTTGTTCTAGATTCGAAAACTGAAACATATTTTAAAATAAAAGCTTTTATTGATAGTGATAGGTGGAGTGGCGTACCTTTTATTTTAGAAAGTGGTAAAGCATTAAATGAGAAAAAGGCAGAAATTAATATATATTTCAAAAAAATGGAAGCATGTCTTTGTCCTTTTGGTACTGAGCAATTACACTCTAATGTTTTGACATTTAGAATACAACCAGATGCTGGGATTTCAATTTTGTTTTGGGTCAAAAAACGCGGGGTAAAAATGGCACTTGAATCAAAAAAACTCTCTTTTTCGTATAAAGACGAGAAAGAAAGAAAAATAACCGCATATGAACGTATTTTGTTTGATGCTATAACAGGAGACCAAACATCGTTTACAAGTACAAGAGAGGTATCTGCTGCATGGGAATTCATAACACCTATATTGGAAAATTGGAGTGATTTAAAACTACATGAATATGAGAAAGGAACAAAAGGTCCAGAAGTTGAATTATAAAACATCATAAAACATAAATAATATGGAGAAAAAAATAGGATATATAGGTTTAGGTAAAATGGGAAAAGGTATGGTATTGCGCCTTCTTGAAAGTGATTGGAGTGTTGTAGCACATAACAGAAGTCCAGAATCTATAAAAGAAATGCAGGAGTCTGGAGCGATTGGAGCATATACAATAAAAGAAGTTATAGAAAATTTAGAAAGCCCTAGACTCGTGTGGTTGATGGTTCCACATCAAGCAGTTGATGTGGTAATAGAGCAGGTTGCACCACTTCTAGAGAAGGGAGATGTTATAATTGATGGAGGGAATTCAAATTACAAGCAATCTGTAAGGAGGGCAAAAGAATTAAAAGAAAAAAATATAAAATTTATAGATGCTGGAGTTTCAGGAGGTCCTTATGGTGCACGTAATGGAGCATGTGTTATGATTGGAGGAGAAAAAGAAACTTTTGAGTATTATGAGGAATTGTTTAAGAGTATTTCTGCACCAAATGCGTATGCGTATATGGGGCGTGCAGGGGCAGGACATTTTGTAAAAATGGTGCACAACGGTATTGAGTACGGAATGATGCAGTCCATAGGTGAGGGTTTTGAGGTGTTAAAAAAGTCAGATTTTAGTTTAAATCTAAAAGAAGTTACTAGAATATATAACAACAAGAGCGTCATAGAATCACGTTTAACTGCATGGCTTCAAAAAGGGTTTGAGGAATATGATGAAGATTTAGATGGTATATCTGGCAAGGTTTCTGCTAGTGGTGAAGGACTTTGGACAGTAGAGGCTGCAAAAGAATTAGGTGTCCCTGTTACGGTTATAGAGGATTCATTAAAATTTAGAGAACAGTCACAAGAAAATCCAAGCTACACAGGTCAGGTTGTATCAGCATTACGTAATCAGTTTGGTGGACATGAGGTAAGTAAGGAAAAAGAGTAATGAGTAAAAAGTTGGGTAATTTGGATATTATTATTGAGAAAACAGGTAAATCTGTGGCAAAAAAGCTTTCTGAAGACTTGTATTTTTATTTAATCAAGGCAAATGAGCAAAATATCAAGGTTTTATTTTTATCCTCTGGTGGTTCAGCTTTTTCTGTTCTCGATTATATAAATAATAATGTTTTTGGGGAGTACTTAACTATTGGTGTTTTGGATGAGAGGTATGATGAGACAAATGAGAATAATAATTTTACAGAAATATCAAGGACGGATTTTTATAGACGTGCAAAAAAAGCGGGGTGTGATTTTATCGATACAAGTGTAAAAGAGAATCAGACACAGGTTCAACTTGCTAATTATTTTGAGAAAGAATTAGAAGAATGGGTGTGCAAAAATCCGAATGGAAAAATTGTTGCAACCATGGGTGTTGGTGTTGACGGGCATACTTCTGGAATGATGCCTTTTAATGAAGACTCAGAACGATTTACAGAACTTTTTGAAAGTAACAAGTGGGTTATTTCTTATGATGCAACTGGTAAAAATCAATTTACAAAGAGAATCACAACTTCTATAACGTTTTTAAAAAAGATAGATAGAGTTTTTGTATTTATTACTGGACATGAGAAAGCGTATATATTTTCACGAATAATAGAAGATGGTCTATTATCAGAGGTTCCATCGCGAATTATTAAAAAATTAAACGGAAGTGTTTATGTTGATGAAGAGGTTTTAAAAGAGTAAAATAAAAATATGTATATATTATTTGATGTAGGAGGAACAAAAATGCGTATAGCAGGTACTAAAGATTTCAAGTCATTTGGTGAGTCGGTTGTAATTCCAACTCCTCAAAAGTTTGAAGAAGGTGTAGCTATTATGATGAGTACAGCAAGGGAAGTTTGTGTTGGAGAAGATGTACAAGGTATTGCTATTGGAATTGCAGCATCTACAAACAGAGAAAAAACAGAACTTATATCTGGCGGTCCAAATATTTTAGACTGGTTGGGTAAACCATTTAAATCACGATTGAAAGAAGAATTTAACTGTAATGTATTTATAGAGAACGATACTGCAATGGGTGGACTCGCGCAGGTTGTGTATGGTCCAGCACAAGATGTTGAGATTGCTGTGTACATGACAATAAGTACAGGAGTTGGCGGGTGTAGGTTTGTTGATGGTAAGATAGATAAAAGTGCAATGGGGTTTGAGCCTGGATGGCAGATTATTAACACACCAGAAATTGGTCAACGTGGCAGGTTGACCAATGGGGAGTGGCTTGATGGCTATTGTTCAAAGGGTTATTTAATGAGTCACATTGGTGGTGTTTGTACTGAAAAAGCTACTGGGAAGAAACCTTACGAAATAATTGATGCTAGTTTTTGGGAAGAGAAAGCAAAACTTCTTGCGTATGGTCTTCACAATGTTTGTACTATGTGGTCGCCAGATATGATTGTAATAGGTGGGTCAATGATGAATAAGATTGGAATACCATTGTCCAATGTTGAAAATCATTTAAAAGAAACACTTAAAGATGTATTTATGGATATGCCTAAAATAGAACCAGCGAAATTTGGAGATGAAATGGGACTTCATGGTGCTATGGCATA
The DNA here is from genome assembly GCA_964588565.1 of uncultured Candidatus Saccharibacteria bacterium. Lineage (GTDB taxonomy): Bacteria > Patescibacteriota > Minisyncoccia > Phycocordibacterales > UBA1539 > CAYSEK01. Next base: position 11,467 of record CAZPPV010000010.1, read on the forward strand.
TTTGAAGCAAAAAAATAATATGAAATAAAAAAAATATTGTATTTATTTTTATATTTATAGAATTAATGTCTTCATCTTTATTTTTTTCTCTGTAAATGAGAAATATGTTATAGTTGCTGTACGTATGTCAGCAATCAATTTTAAAGTCAATAAAAAACTTAACAATACACTCGGAAGGGTTGGTGTTTTGAGTACTCCTCATGGAGAAATAAAAACTCCTGCTTTCGTGACGGTTGGCACAAAAGCAACAATAAAAGCTCTTTCACCGGAGCAGGTAAAGACGCTTGGTGCGCAGGTCGTACTCGCTAATACTTATCATTTATATCTACAGCCAGGGGATAGACTTATAAAAAAAGCTGGTGGAATTCACGAGTTTATGAATTATAATGGACCTATGATGACTGATTCTGGTGGTTTTCAAGTTTTTTCACTTGGAGTCGCGTTTGGTACTAGTGTGAGTAAGTTTGGCAAGAAAGAAGTTATTGATGAAGATTGCCGACAACAAGAGAATATAAAACTAGCAGAGATAGATGAAAACGGAGTGACATTCAGGTCTCATGTTGATGGAAGTGAGCATAGGTTTACCCCCGAGAAGTCAATTGAGATACAGCATAATATTGGAGCAGATATAATTTTTGCGTTTGATGAATGTACTTCCCCGACAGCATCTTATGAATACCAGAAACAGGCGTTAGAGCGTACGCATAGGTGGGCAGAGAGGAGTTTAGATGCACACAAGAGTGATAAAGAAGCAAGTAGTAAGCAAGCTTTATTTGGTATTATACAAGGTGGTAGGTTTGAGGAACTTCGAAAAGAATCGGCAGGGGTTATCTCAGGTATGGATTTTGATGGATTTGGCATAGGTGGATCATTTGAAAAAGAAGATATGGATACTGCTGTTGGTTGGGTGAATGAAATCTTACCAGAAGAGAAACCTCGGCACCTACTTGGAATAGGGGAACCACATGATTTATTCGGTGGAGTTGAAAACGGAGCGGATCTTTTTGACTGTGTGGCTCCCACAAGAATGGCGCGAAATGGAACAATTCATACAAAAGCTGGGCGTATAAATATTTTAAATGCAAAATACGTAGATGACTTTTTACCAATTGAAAAAGATTGTGAATGCTATACTTGTCAAAATTATACACGTGCTTACGTATCACATCTTTTTAGAGCAAAAGAGATGTTTGCTGGCACTTTGGCATCAATTCATAATCTACATTTTATAGTTAAGTTAGTAGATAATATCAGGCAATCAATTTTAGATGAAAGTTTTTTTGAGTTTAAGAAAGAATTTTTAGATAAGTATTACAAAAAATAAAGAGTAACACATTGTTACTCTTTTACATATCGATAGTTGGTTTATATATTAATTACTTGTTTAATTATTATTTTCTTTGCTTCCTTTTAATTCAAAAACAAGGATATCACTATTACTATTTGTGTCAAGGAATGGTGTTAGTTTAGAGATATTTTGAATTATTTTTGAAGCATTATTTGTATCTATATCATCATCGTGTATCACATCACTCCCAAATTTCAAAAATATATGTACACTTTTTCTTATAAAAACAATTGTTTTTCCAACTATGTCAACTCGCGCGATGTCACCACTTTGTAAAATAGTAGGTTGTTCTTTGTACTTAAATATGTAAGTAGGAATAGCCATGGCTTTACCCTCTCTTGTTGTTTATGTACTCTATTTAAATGCTACCGTAATATAATTTGTTGGTCAAGTAGTGTTAAAAAAAGTTACAATATGTATAATAAGGCAACATGAAAAAGTTTGAA